>JADKJT010000006.1 GCA_016720905.1 Gemmatimonadaceae bacterium
CCGGCGACATGCACAGTGCCGACAGTTCGTGGCCGTCTGTGCGCGGCTTGTCTACCCAGGCTCAGGCAGGCACCAACAATACCGGCACGACCCAGCGAACTGGGCCTCATTGAACCGTCACGTCAGGAGGGAGAGGTTCGTTCGAGCATTGTTCTACTTTCGCCAAATGAGAATCACCGCGCAGGCGTCATCGAGATACTCGCCAGGAATGCGCGCGACGCCGCTGTAGACTTCCATCAGCTGAATGGAGGATACAGGGATATCCCGCACGGCCTTGGTGGCGTTCACATTGACCAATGTGTCACGTGAGAAGTACTTCGTCCATCGTGTGCCATCAACCCACACATGGACGTTTCTTTCAGTGTCGCATCTCGCGAATTCGAAATCACCATCCCGATGACGCGAACGCCAGGTATCCGCATCAGCAATGAGCTCACGTCGCCGGGAAAGGCTATCAATCTGCTCTCGTGTCACGAGTAGCCCGTGCTGCGGCGCATGCGCGTGTACGCCTCCGTGAGCCTCACCGGATAGTCAATGCGCTTCCCCGCGATCGTCATGGTCGCCAGGGCCTGCGCGGAGGGCTGCATCGCGACGTTTACTGCAACGTCGTGGTCAGCGACGGCCACGACCTTCATGACCACCGCCTCGAAGCCTATCCGGCGAACCCGCACTCGGTATTCGCCTGCAGCCACGCCGACAAAACGAAAGGCGCCCAGTGAGTCGGTGCGAGTCTGTCGAGGAGTCGGATCGAGCACCACGTCAACATCTCGAAGCCTGCGCACGGAATCGCCGAAAACATGCACCGTGCCGACAATCGTGGCCGTCTGGGCTAGGGCGGTTGGAGCCGCGCTCAAAACAAGAGCGCAGCAACTGGCGCGGGCTGAACAGATGGTGTCTCCTTCGGCGTCCATCTCAGAAAACTACAACTACCTGTGTCGATTGGCCAAACCGTGAATGACTCGTGTCCATTCCTGCCCCCTGGCGTCTACATCAAAACCTCGGACACCTAACGAGTAGCGCGTCCATCGAGCCTCAATTCGCACCTGCCAGGCCGCTCTCCCACCGCGGCTCAACCACGCACTTCCACCGGCGGTGAAGGATGTGCTCGATCCCCGCGAGCGCACGCAGAGCGCGCACGATGTTGCGACGCGGCAGTACGCGGAAGTCGCGTAGTACTCAAACGTCAGCGCTTGACTCGGCGCATGCGCCGAGCGTACTGTCCAACTGCTGGCAACACTGCGGTACCGGCGAACGGAATTGGTGACGAACCGCTTGGCGACCGGGCGCATATTCGCCGATGGCTGCACACCTCATCGCCGAGGACACACGGGTTATGCTCATGGCGCAGACCACTGTCGTTGGACGCTGGCCGAGCTCGATCGGCTGCCCGACGACGGCATGAAGTACGGGCTCGTAGACGGAGCGCTGTTCGTGACGCCGCCCCGTCGCCGACGCACGATCGCTCGGGTCGGAGCTGCATCGCTATCCTCGACCCCTACGTGCGAGCCCAGCGGATCGGCAAGGTGTTCAGGCCCCGGGCCGTTGTGCGCGTAGACGGTTCCGAGGTCGAGCCCGACATCATGGTGAGACCGAATACCCCGTCAATCCCATCCACGTGGGAACTGGCACCGATTCCGCTACTGGTCGTGGAAATTGCCTCCCGCACTACCCGGCGGCGCGATCACGCGCAGAAGCGCGAGTTCTATCTGCGCAGCGGCGTCGCACAGTACTGGATCGTTGACGGCGAGCGTCGCACGATTTTGGTGGTGGCGCCCAATGCGGATGACGTGGTCGCTGATCGCGAGTTGGTGTGGCAGCCAACCGGTGCGAATGCGGCGTTGATCATTGATGTCGCCGCCTACTTTCACGAGGCGCTGGGCTAGTCGGGGAACCACGGGACATGGCCACTGCAAACAGGGAAGATTCTCACGGGTCAAATCGCAGCGAGTCGTTGCCGTCGCCGCGCGGCGAACAGAATCCCTACCCCCACCAGATTCATCACCACGATCACACCGGTAATCTTGAGGCGAACGTGGACACGCTCTCCCCACCTTGATGATCGGAACACCGACAGCGCCACGTACAACACCGTCATGAGCAATCCCGACATGGACGTCACGCGGCAACCACAGTGGCGGTCGCGGTGTTATGCCCCGCAATCCGGAAAATCGGAATCGCGAACATCACGATGTACGTGAGGGCATAGAAAATTCGCTGGCGTTGAACAGCAGTTGAAACGCTTCCGCCTGCCCCACGCCGATGTTACGATCACCGACAGGCCAAACGAGCACAGCCCAACCAGCACGATCGAGTTGACCGGTGTCTGGTACTTGGTGCAGACGGCTGAACCACGCGGGCAGCATGCCCTCACCGGCCACCATGGGCAGTCTGGTCACGGCGGTGAAACTCACGCTCGACTGCGCCACCCGCATGATCAACGTCGTGAGAATGGCCACTCCCCAACGGTCCCGCAATGCCAAATGGCGCGAACCCGGCACGGAGCACCTGTGGCAGCGGCCCGACCAGATCGATATCGGCGGTGGGGATGTATGCCACCACGGTGCTGGTTCCCAGCACGAACATGATGGCAATGATGGGCGCGGCAATGAGCACGGATTTGCCAACCGATCGCGAAGGTGCCCCTGGTTTCGCCGGCGAGAATGGCCACATACTCGAATCCACCGAGTGCTCCAAAGCCCATCTTGCCCAAGATGTTCAGGTTGAGCAACGACAGCTCGGGCATGCTGGTGCGAAACGGGTTGTACGCGGTCAGTGTGCCAGTGAGCAACCCGGAGAATTGGGAGCAGGATTACCACGCCGAACACAATAAGCATCAGCATGCCGCCGAAATTGTGCACCCACTTGCCAACCGAGAGGCCGATGGTGGACGCCACCACCATCAACGAGACAATCACCGCCGACGCCAAGGCCGCCACCCACGCGCTGGATGTCATCCACGCCGCACTTGGGCCAATGGCGTAGGAGAGATATGTGGTAGCGGCCAATCCCACTTCCGACGTGAGCGCGATCACATACAGCCAGAGATTCCACGCCAGCATGAAGCCAACAGTTTGGTTGAATCCCAGCTTCGCCCACTGATAAATCCGCCTTCCAGCGGCATCAACTTGTTGAGGTACATCACCACGGCGGCCGACGGCAAACAGAACAGCGTCAGCGCGAGCAGCCAGAACACCATGTTGACGGCCCGGAGCTTTCCGGCCACGCCAATCCAGGTGAGCCCCACAATGAACAGGATCTGCGTGAGGCCAGGTCGCGCACCGAGTCCTTTGATCAGCCCGGCGCTGTGCGCTTCGACCGCTGCTTCGGCCTGCGCGAGTTCGGTGTTCTCAGATGCCGTCATGTGTTGGCCCGACGCCAGGTGGATTTCCAAGAATGTGCCAGATGCGCGCCTTTGCTTCGAGGCCTTCGTGCAACCGATGCACACGAAAGAACTCGTTGGGTGCGTGATAGTCTTCGTCGGCCGTGGAGAAGCTGAAGAACACGGTATCGAGATTTCGGTGTGACGCTGGAACAGCTCGGAGATAGGCACCGTGCCGCCCATGCGCACCACCACGGATGCACGCCGTACACCGCGTGCAACGCGGCATCGGCGGCCTTTGAGGGCAAAGTGATTGCCGTCGATGTGGGCGGGCCACGCGCCGTGGTCGGCAGTGCTGATCAGTCAGGCAGTTCCTGGCGGCACGTGTGACTGCAGATGTTTCGTCAACAGCGCGATGACATCCTGGGGGCGTTGATCGGGCACCAGCCGACAGGTGATCTTCTCGCGTGCGCCTCACTGGGGATCACGGTCTTCTGACCGGGTCCTTCGTATCCGCCCCACATGCCGTTCACATCGATGGTGGGCCGCGTCCACTGACGTTCCAGTGTGGTGTAGCCCGGTTCGCCAAACACCGCCGGCGCACCCACCTGCGCGAGATACGCCTGCTCGTCGAATGGCAACGCGGCAATTGCAGCACGCTCGGCCGGCATGAGCTCTTTCACGGTCTCATAGAATCCATCGACCGCAATGCGACCGTCGGCGTGGTGCAACGAGGCCACGAGCTGCGCCATGGCATGCAGCGGATTGGCACGCCACCACCGTGACGGCCCGAATGCAGGTCCTTTGCGGCAGCGGTGAGTGTGAACTCCAATCCTGCCAGTCCGCGGCTGGCCACGGTCAGCGATGGCTTTCGTTGATGCGCCACATCGCACCATCGGCCGACAACACGAAGTCGCGCCAGCAACTCGGTGTGCTGCGCAATGAATGCCTCAAGGTTCTCGCTGCCAATCTCCTCTTCGCTTCGAACATGAACTTCACGTTGACGGGCAACGCACCCGCACACGCAAAGAATGCTTCGGCGACTTTGATGGGGATAAGCATCGGCCCGTCGTCGGTTGGACACGCCCCGCGCGTACAGTCGGCCATCACGCACGGTGGGAGTGAACGGCGCGCTGTGCCACTTCGCCAGCGGATCGGGCGGTTGCACGTCATAGTGGCCGTACACCAGCACCGTGAGCTGGCCGGGTGCGCCCAGCCATTCGCCATACACCACGGGATTGCCTCGTGTGGCGATGGTGCGCACCGTGATAGGCCCGGCCGCGGCGAGCTCGTGGCCACCCATTGCGCGGCGGTCGTCGCGTCGGCCGCGTGCGCCGGATCGGTGCTCACGCTCGGAATCGCCGCGAACTCCACCAGTTCACCCAGAATGCGATCGTGGTTGGCGCGCAGCGCGTCAAGAACCTGTTGGTTCATGGCTACTTCCCGCCGTCGACGGAGAGCACCTGCCCGGTGATCCAGTTGGCGTGATCGGATGCAAAAAACATCACGCCGTTGGCAATGTCATCAGGCGTGCCCAGTCGTTTGAGGGCAATACGGTCGATCAACAACTGCTGGCCTTCGGCGCCATACGAATCCCACTGGCGTTCGGTCGCAGCGTTGGAGCGCACAAAACCCGGCGCCACATTGTTCACGGTGATGCCCCACGGCCCCAGTTCGTGGGCCAGTTGCCGCGTGAGTCCAATTTGCGCCGCCTTGGCCGAGGCATAGGCCTGAATACCGGTGAGACTGATGCCCAGTCCGGCACCGCTGGAAATATTCACGATGCGGCCCCGGCGCACCGCCTTCATGCCGGGTGCGACGGCCTGTGACAGGTAGAATGCTCCCGTCACGTTCACATCGAAGATGCGCTGCCACTCGGCGGGTGTGACCTCTTCCAGTGGACGGCCTACTTGTCCCAGCACACCGCCGGCGTTGTTGACCAGAATGTCCACCCGACCCGTTGCAGTTGCAGCTTCAGCCACCAGCGCCTCAACGGCGGACTTGTCGCATACGTCCACCGTGCGCACGGTGCATGCGCCGCCTGCCGCGTCACACACCTGTTTGGTCTCCACCAACTCGTCGCCAAGCACGTCGCAGGCCCACACGTGCGCTCCGCGTTCGCTGAGTGCGCGGCTGATGGCGCGACCAAAGCCGTGCGCCGCACCGGTCACAATGGCGGTCTGGCCGTTGAATTCGATGTTCATGATGTCACGAGACTATTCAGCGCATCCAGGGTGTCCATCGAGTGCGGGCGAATACCATGTTCGATGTCGTGAACCAGCGCCACGAGACGCGCAGTGATTGGAGTTGGCACTCCGACTTCACGACCCAGCGTCACCACGATGCCCAGCTGTGCGTCAACCTCGGTAGGGCGCTTGCGAACGGCCAGATCGCGCCAGATGCCACTGTGCGTCTTGGCCGAACGACGGTTGTGGGCAACCAGCGCGTCGAGTGAGCGCGTGGCAGCGTCGGGCGCGGCCGTTGGCAGGTACGCAGCGGGATCGAATCCGTCGAATGATTCCGGTGTGACACCGCGCTGCCCCCACCGCCAGGATTTCCCGGGCGAGTGCTACATACAGGCCGCGATAGGCAGGCATAGCCAGGGCGTCGGCGATGGACTCGTTGGTGAGTGCCGTGGCAAAGAGCATCGCGCCGTAGGCTTCCTTGCCCCACAGGTAGCCCCAGATGTTGGGCGTGACTATGGCGCGGTCGTCGAATGCGGCCCACGCATCTCGTATCCCGGTCACCCGCGGTGTGATGCTGCCGTCGATTTCACCGACCACCACTGCGCCGCGTCCGCCATAGTGAATCACGCCCGGTTCCAGGTAGTCGGCGCCGAAGTTCACGAAGGCGCCCACGGTGCGTTCGGTGCCCACGACGCTGGCGATAGCGAGTTCGTTGAGTCCGTTCTGCGCGCTCACCACGCAGCCGTTGGCACTCAGGTGGGGCAACAGCGCGCGCACTGCTGACTCGGTGTGATGCGCTTTGGTGGCCAGCACGACAATGTCCCACGCCCCGCGCAGCGACTCCGGCGTGAATGCCGGCATGCGGGCGGTGAACGTCTCGATGGGGCCGGTAATACGCAGTCCATCGCGATTGATGGCGTCCACATGCTCGCCGACATTGTCAACGAGCGTGACATCATGACCGGCGCGCGCGAGATACGCCGCCAGCGTGCCGCCAATCGCGCCGGCACCCCATACCAGCCAACGCATGGGTAACAGTGTGGGCGCGGTCAGGAGGCACCGCCCCAATCGCCCGTCAGCAGCGCGCGCGTTTCTTGGACGGCGACCTGCCAGAGGGCCAGCGTGTCCTCATCGGACCGTTGATACAGGCCACCGTAGTTGCCGTCGCCGAGGTATTTGCGCAGCGCCACAGGATCGAGCGCCCGCACCCGTGCCAAGTCAACCATGGGCCGCTGCACGGTCGGCACGTCTACACCGGGCAATCGCGTCCAGGGAAAGTTCTCCATCCACGACCCATGCGACGCCACGGGATCAATCGCCTGCACCTTGGCCCACGTATTCGGCGCGTTCCACCAGTTGTGGTACAGCACCCGACATTCCGGATGGTTGGCCGCCCACTCAGGCGCGAACTGTTGCACGGCGTTGTTACCACCGTGCCCGTTCACAATGAGAATACGACGGAAACCACTGTGCGCCATGCCGTCCAGGATGTCGCTCACCACGCGCAGATGCGTCTCCACCTTGAGCGAAATGGATCCCGGGAATTCTCGAAAGTATGGCGTGACGCCATACGGAACGACCGGGAACACCGGAATGCCCAGCGGCTCGGCCGCATCTACCGCCACGCGCTCCGGCAGAATGCAATCCACCGTGAGGCGCAGATAGCTGTGCTGTTCGGTGCTGCCCAGCGGCAGTATGGCGCGGTCGTCATGTTGCAGGTATTGCTCAACCTGCATCCAGTTCATGTCGCTGATTCGCACGGTGGGTTGGGCTGGGGCTGGTGGCTCGTCTTGCAAGAAACAGCATTTGAACCGCGGGGGGCGCTGAGGTCGCAGGGGACTGCCGAGACGGACGCCCTGTGCGCTTCCTCTTTCCTACGTGTCTGATCTTGAATCTACCGGAACTGCGATGAATCACCGATGGCCTCTGCGCCCTTTGCGCCCTCTGCGGTAAAACGCAGTTCAACCAAAGCCCGCCGGCCGCTCAGACGCCACGCCGGACGCACGCTCCAAGGCCACCCCCACGCGCGCCACGGTCCCCTCATCGAACAACCGGCCAATCAGCGTCACCCCATGCGGCACACGCCGCGGCGTGGCAAACCGGGGCAACGGATTCTTCGGATCGGGCGCCCAGTCACTGCGCGCCTCGCTCACATTCACGAAGCCGGTGCGCAACGTAAGCGACGGATGCCCCGTGAAGTTCGTGGTGGTCAGCGTTTCGTCTCGCAGCGACGGAACCATCAGCACATCTACCTTCTCGAAGATCGTCGCCAACTCGTGCGCAAAGCGCCGGCGCAACCGGTCGGCCTGTACGAAATCCACTGCCGTCAGGAAACGCGACATGCGGAACAGGTTGGGCCACGCATCGGGCACTTGCACTTTCATTGTGCGTGACTTCCCCGACAAGGTCAGCTCCTCAAACGCCGCAGCCGCCTCGGCAAACAAAATCAGCATCAGTGCGTTATGCGGTATGTCGGGCCACACCACGTCAACGACGTTCATACCCAGCGTGCGCAGCGATTCCACCGCGGCGCGATCCACGTCGGTGGCCGGCGCCTGTTGCATCCACGCGGGGAATATGCCCACGCGCAGCCCGGCCACACTGGCAGCGCCATCGTAATCGAGGTGACTGACGACACTCGATACGTCGCCGCTGTCAGGCCCGGAGATGGCGTTGAGCACCAGCATCGCGTCCTCCACGGTGCGTGTCATCGGCCCCAGCTTGTCCAGCGACCAGCACAGCGTCATGGCGCCGGTGCGCGGCACCCGTCCAAAGGTGGGCCGCAATCCCGTCACCCCGCAGCGCATGCTCGGGCTGACAATGCTGCCGCCAGTCTCGCTGCCAATCGAAAATCCCACCAGTCCTGCCGCCGTCGCGGCACCGGGTCCCGCGCTGGAACCGGACGCGCCTTCTTCCAGCAACCACGGGTTCATGGTTTGTCCGCCAAACCAGATGTCGTTCAACGCCAGCGCGCCCAGACTGAGCTTGGCAATGAGAATGGCGCCCGCGTCTTCCAGTCGCTTCACCACCGCCGAGTCATGCTCGGGCAGGCGATCACGATAAGGCTCGGCGCCATAGGTGGTGGCGATGCCCGCCGTGTCCAACAGGTCTTTCACACCAAACGGGACGCCGTGCAGCGGACCGCGATACTTGCCGGCCGCAATCTCGGCGTCGGCCGCCTTCGCGCGCGACAACGCGTGGTCGCGAGTGAGTGTGATGATGCAGCGCAGCTTGGGGTCGTGCTTCGCGATGCGATCGAGATAGATCTGGGTAAGGCGAGTGGAGGTGAGCTGCTTGCGTTCGATCCACCGTGACAGCGAGGTGACCGGTGCAAAGGCAATGTCATCATCGTTTGACGGCAGCACACCAGGATCACCGGCACTGCGCACGAATCGGTTACGTGTTGGCGGTGCAAAGTTCACGGCCTGCACCGGGTTCCACACGGTAGCCGGCGACAACTCCGGCGGAATCGGCACGATGCGCGGTCCCGTACGCCGCTCAAGTGTCGCCGACAGCGTCCGGCGCCAACTCTCGGCCATCATCGCGCGCTCTTCGGCCGAGTACGTGACTTGCGCCAACTTTTCGGCGGCGGCAAAGTCGTCGGCCGATACCGCAGGCCCCGCACCGCTGGATGTGCCGAACGCTGGCGGCGCGCCGGGTGTCGCCGGCACCGCGCCGCCAGTGGTCGCCGCAGGTTGGTCATTGCCGCGACACGCGGCCGCCACACCGGCCAGAGCAATGGGAGCCTTGATGAGAAAATCCCGTCGAGTGTTCACGTGTGATACTCCGAACCGTGACATGGGAACATTACGTAACGAGCTCTCCACCCCACGAAGCGGGGTCGACGTCGCCGATTGTTTGCGTCAGCGTCCACGCGTGCCCCGCGGGATCGCGCACTTGTGCTTGTCGTTCGCCATACGGGAAATCGGTGGGCGCACTGAGTCCGGTGGCCCCGTTCGCCAACGCACGCGCATACGTGGCCTCGATGTCTGAGACGCGAACCATCAGCGTGGCCGGCGGTCGCCCGCCGGTGGCCGGCGCGGTGCTCGCATCCCACGCTACGGCGACAACGGCGCCGTTGCCAAGCGTGAGTTGCACGCGATGCCCCGGTATGCGCAGTCGTTCGCGGCAACCCAGGACATCGCGCAGCCAGGCAACGGCCTGGTCCAGGTCAGGGTAGCTGCGAACCGGGATGAACGACGAATCGGGCATTGAGCGATTGACGGCCAGCCCTTCCTTGACGGGGCTCGGTGCTGCCCCCTCCAGTTCAGCCAGCTTTTTCGATTGCTGTGCAAGCACCAGCGGCCACGCGCTGGCATGTCCGTTTCGCGCCGCTTCCGTCGCAAACCCGTCGTGAGTGAGCGTGACGTTGGTACCGTCTGCTGTAGCCTCGAACCGAACCGACAGTGTCGTCTCCGCGCCGCCGGTGCCCGCAGTAACCCAGGTGAGTGCCACCAGTGAATCAGGGACCAGCTCGAGGAAGCGTCCATAGTGCGCGTGTCGGCGCATCGGCGTGTCAGTTTCGAATCGCTGTCCCACTTCGAAAAAGAACGGTGCGCCAACGACCGCCTGCATGCGGATGGAGTCTGGCTCGGCAAACCACGTTGCCCATCCCGTCGTCCACGCCTGATACAGCGTGGCCGGCGAGTAGGGCATGCGATGGGAGACGTTCAGCGAATACGCGGGTCCGGTCATCGTGTGCGACGACGCTACGCGCTGGCCGGTGTATCGGCGTTCTTCCGCAGCATCCACCGATACAGCGTGAGAGCCAGCACGACGAACGCCACGGCGCCCAGCAGCTTGGCCGGCGCAAAGTCTTCGCCCACCAGCGCGATCGGCGCATCGCTGGCGAACGCCACGATCAGCCCGGCGTTCAGTACGCCAAACAGGCTCTCGCCCACGATCAATCCCGATGCCACCAGCGTGCCGAGTCGTTCCGCGCGTTCCGGCGCCTTGGACTGCGCAGCGCGCTTGTTGTACCAGTGTCCCACCACGGCGCCCACAACAACCGCAAACGTGGCCGACATGGGCAGGTAAATGCCAAGCCCCACCGCCAGCGGCGGGAGACTGCCCTTCTTGGTGGCCTTGAGGGCCGCGTTGGTGAGGATCAACAGGACACCGACCACTCCGCCTATCCCGATCATCTTCCAGTCGAGATTGCCGCCAATGACGCCCTGCGCCAACGCCGAGATGAGCGTGGCCTGCGGCGCAGGCAACGGATTCTGCGACACCACACCGATGTTTGGTGCGCCGGCAAACCCGTAGGCCTTGGCCAGCAGATTGAGCACTGACGGGATCACCGCGGCGCCGGCCACGACGCCGACGATCAAGGCGATCTGCTGCTTCATGGGCGACGCGCCCACCAGCTGGCCTGTCTTGAGATCCTGCAGGTTGTCGTTGGAAATGGTGGCGCAGGCGAACACGATGGACGTGACAAACAGGGCGAATGCGACCAGCACCTTTTGCGTTTCCGGTGTGGGCGTCACCACGGCCGCCACGATGGTGGCGCAACTCACGATTCCCAGAATGCCGATGCCCGAGATGGGACTGTTGGACGCGCCAATGAGGCCCGCCATGTAGCCCGCCACGCCGGCAATCAGGAATCCGACAATGAACACGAATGGCACGGACACCAGCGTGAGGACCAGTGCGTGTTCGGACAGCGCCGAGTTGTGCGCGAACGTCCAGGCCAGCCACCCGGTCACCAACAGGCAGGCCACCGTCAGTCCGATAATCCACTTCGGCGAGATGTCGCGGTCCAGATCGTCGCCGGTAGCGACGGACTGCGACGTGCGCAGCGTGCTCACCAGTCCGGCGATGACGGGTTTGGCCAGCGTCGCCAGTGTGAACAACGCCGACACACCAATCGCGCCGGCGCCAATGAAGCGCACCTGCGTGCGCCAGATGGTCATGGTGTGCGACGCGAGTGAAGCGGCGTCAGCCGCCGGACTCAAGTGCGTGAGAATGGGCACCGCCACACCCCAGGCAATGACCAGTCCCGTGAGAATGGCCATGCCCACGGCGATACCCACCAGATGTCCGGCGCCGAACAACGCCAGCGACCAGGCCACGCTGTATCCGCTGGCGGCCGTCGCGGTCACGCCGAACACGCCGCTCACTTCGGCGGCCAACAGTCGCGTGGCGGCCACAATCGCCAACCCCGCTGACGACACCGTGCCGAGGACAACCGCGGTGAGCCCTTCCCGCGCTTCGCTGGCGTCGGACACCCCTTCACCGCGCGCGCTCGATCCCACTTTGAGCACTTCGGCCGCCGCCACGCCTTCCGGATACGGCAAGTCGGAATTGGTGACCAGTGCGCGGCGCAGCGGGATGGTGAACAACACGCCCAGCACACCACCACTCACGCAAATCAGGAACGACTGCCAGAACGGGAAGCCCGTCCACCACCCGACAATTACCAGACCCGGCAGCACGAAGATGATGGCCGACAGCGTGCCGGCCGCCGAAGCGACCGTCTGCACGATGTTGTTCTCGAGGATGCTCGAATCCTTGACCGCGCTCAGGATGGCCATGGAAATCACGGCCGCCGGAATCGATGACGCGAACGTGAGCCCGACCTTGAGGCCGAGATAGACGTTAGCGGCGGTGAACACGGTGGTGATGAGCGCACCGAGGATCAGGCCGCGGAGGGTGAGTTCCTTGGGTTTTAGGGAGGTAGGCATGGCGGAGATGGTAACTCCGATTGGCGCGCAAGGGAGGATGCGGTAAGGAAGTTGAATCAGCGAGTCATCGAGAGGCGCACCGTGCGATCGCCTTGTGCGCCTCCTCGGGTTTCGCCGCCAGCCACACGGGCAGCGCGCCCGACTCCAGTAGCCGTTGCCAGATCACCAGGCTCTTCTGATACCAGCCAGTCGACTCCTCACAACGGGTTGTGCGTTCGAGGCTGTTGACCGCCTCGACGCTCCGTCGTGCTGACAGGCGACCGGCTGCCATGTATGTCGAAGCGAGGATCACTTGGACTTTCCGATTCCGTACGTCACGCCTAGCGGCGGCTTCGGCGAGCGGAATCGACTGGCGCATGGCAGCCTCTGCGCCGTCGTAGTCCTTCTTGTCTACCATCACCGCACTCGTGCCGGCGTAGATCACGGCGAGATCGTCCGCATGTCGTGTGTTCGACGGTTCGACTATGCGGAGCGCTTGCTTCATCGCCGCGGCCCGATGGTATTGCTCGAGCGCGCCATCAGGCTCATGTGCGGCGGCCAACGCTTCCGCGAGCAAGTAATGACTGATCGCCATATCGTGCCGGTGCTCGGCACTGCCCGTGTCGGACGCGGCCAATCGTTCGGCGATGCCCACCGCGCGACGGTGGTTGTCAACGGCGGGTCGGGCCCGACCGGATGCGCGGAGATCCCGTCCCAGATAGTTAAACGTCGCACCGAGGTTTCGCTGGAAAAGGGCGTTCCCGGTGTCGGCGGCGATCATCTCCCCCAGCATTGACAGGATCCGCCGATCGACCGCGATGGCCTCGTCAAATCGACCGGCGTCTGCCAATGGCTGTCGCAGACGCGCATATCCGGACAGGATTTGGCGTAGCCGTCCTGACCTTTCGTATCGCCGATCTCGTTATACAAGGTGGCCAGCATGGCGCGGTCGGCTGCATCGGCCGGATTGCGTGCCACGAGGCCGAGCAGCAGCACCCTTGCACGGTCATACTGGTGCAACGCCTCGCGCAGCTCGCCTGTCGTCGCCAGCATCTCGGCAACGTTCACATGACCCTTCGACAGCGCCCGTGGCACCGCCGGATCTCCGGTCGGCGTCAGGCGCTCCAGCAGCTCGACCGACTTGCGATAGCTCCGCAGCGCACCCCGCGTGTCGCCAAGGTTCGAATTGTAGGCATTGCCCTGCACATCGCCGACTTTCTGGTACGCCACCGCAAGTTCGCGCTGGAGCACGGGGTCACCTTGCGCCTCACGGGCGAGTCCGTCGAGTGACACGAGGGCCCGTCGTACCAGCAAGGCGCGTGCCGGCGTCGATCCAGGCAGGTTGACGATTGCATCATGCAGCTCGAACAGGAACGACGTCGCCAGCGTCCGCACCTCGCTGAACCGACGTTCGGCGCGGGCCCGTTCGTTGCGTGCGACTCGTGCCTGCCAGGTGGTCGCGGCCATGCCGCCGATGAGCGAGAGCACAAGCACAGCAGAGGCCGCCATGGTGCCTCGATTGCGGCGGGCAAACTTGCCGGCCCGGTATGCCAGTCGGTCGCGCTGCGCGGTGACCGGGCGGCCCACGAGGAAGCGGCGAATATCCTCGGACAACTGCTCTACCGAGCTGTAGCGACGCTGCGGATCCTTCCGCATCGCCATCAGGACTATGGTGTCGAGGTCTCCGCGAAGGCGATGTCGCCGTGCGCCGGCGTCCGGTCCCGACACGGCATCGCTCGGCAGTGGCGGCTCCGTGTCACAGACCACGCGCGCGATATCGTTCGGTCGCATACCGCGAGTCGAGTACGGTCGGTGGCCCGTCAGTACTTCAAAGAGCAGCACGCCAAGTGAATAGACGTCGGTAACCGTCGTGACCGGTTCGCCCCGGAGCTGTTCAGGGCTGGCGTACTCCGGCGTCATGGCGTGCACCGTGTCGGTGACCACGCTGCGGACGGCGGTGGCCTCAGCATCGAGCAACCTCGCGATTCCGAAGTCCAGGAGTTTCGGGACACCCGTCTGTGACGATATGTTACCGGCCTTGATGTTAATGGACGACCAGGTGCTCCCGGTGCGCATACTGTGCGACCGCAAACGGTCCGAACAGCATCGCCGTTCGGTGACGCCCAATCCGCGTGACTCGCAGTAGTCACAGACGGATTGACCATTCGACGAACTCCATGACGGTAGCCCGGACGCCCGTCGTCAGTGGTGCCCCATCCAGCAATCGGGCGATGTTGGGATGATCGAGTCCGGCGAGAATCTGCCGTTCGTGACTTGAAATCGGGCGAGAATGCGATCCGTATCCATGCCGCGCTTGACCGAAAGCTTAGGCAGCAACGCGAAATTGGAAATCGCCGTCGTCGCGCGCAGCGAGATAGAACGCCCCATGCCGCCCCGCCCGATTTCCTTAGCCCGAGCAGCCGGTAGCGCCGACCACCTCCTGACGGCAGCGGTTCCGTCAATGCATTTGTGCAACGCGGCTGCTGGGGTCTCCAGCGAACTCGCGCGGATTCATCGTGCGGGGCGAGGAGCGATTCGACACTTTCTCTGAGCGCTTCGTCCGCACCGGCCCGTCGAGCAACAAAAGTCGCGCGTTCAGTCGGCCGCTTGATCGAGCGCGTCGAGCAACAACGACTTGACGAGTTCCCATTGCGTCGGAGTCATCGGTGTACGTCGCGCTATTCGCGCGTCAGCTCTCGTCGGAGCCATGCCTTTGCTACGCTCCATTCGCGCTTGACGGTAGCTGCCGAGATGCCAATCACGCCGGCCGTCTCGTTGATATCAAGCCCGGCGAAGAAACGCAGTTCAACTACGCGCGCCTGTCGCGGATCGAACGCGGCCAGTCGCGTGAGTGCTTCGTCCAGCTCGATGAGGTCGAGGTCTCGTCCGCCAGACCACGAGATCGATTCGTCGAGTGTGACTCGGGTTACCTGACCACCGCGCTTGGCGGCGTTTCGCGCTTCGGCGTGGTTCACGAGGATCCGACGCATCATGTGTGCAGAAATCCCGAAGAACTGGTCGCGGTCCATCCAGTTAACATGCCGTTGGTTACTCAGGCGAATGTAGGTCTCGTGGACGAGAGCCGTCGGCTGCAGGGTGTGATCGGGACGCTCGACTCGCAGGTAGCGCTCAGCGAGCGCATGCAGTTTTCGCCGTACACGGCGGGCAACAGCGCATCAAGGGCCGCCTTGCCAAGAGGTCCTCCCGTCGATTGCCGGACGTGGCGAGGTCGTGCGGATCAGGAGCGGATTCACAAAGGGGCACCCCGGAGGGATTTCGGAAATTGTCGGATGTGCTGATCGGATGGCTTTTCCTGCGTTGGTAATGTAGCGGGAACTCCGATCTTCGCGATGATTAGCTGCGGCCCGCGCCCACTTCGGCACCACGACCAATGATCCAACCGACTCTCAAACGTGCGAGAAGCGTGCCAGCCTTGTATCGCGTCAGCCTGCTGGTCGCGTCCTGGCTGCTCTCCAGCTGCGCCGTCACCGACATCACGAAACTCGGCGACACCAGCATCTCCAGGATCTCGCCCAGTCTTCGAGTGGATACGTCGTTTGT
Source organism: Gemmatimonadaceae bacterium (assembly GCA_016720905.1). Classification (NCBI taxonomy): domain Bacteria; kingdom Pseudomonadati; phylum Gemmatimonadota; class Gemmatimonadia; order Gemmatimonadales; family Gemmatimonadaceae; species Gemmatimonadaceae bacterium. Next base: position 15,729 of record JADKJT010000006.1, read on the forward strand.
GGGTGACACCATCGCCTACGTCATGCCCAAACTGTTCAGCCCGTCCTGCGAGAGCGACAGACTTTGCCAAGGCGTGGCAATTTCGACCTGCAGTGGACCACGACGGCACTGTATGCTGCCGCGGCGCTCAACAGCATCACGCACGTCGAATCAGGAACCGTCGCCAACCTCATTCGCAACGTGACGCCCGAGGTCCGCGTAGCTGGCGTCGGTGAAGCCACGGTTTTGCCTCTCGGGGCAATTAATACCCGAAGCGGCGTCTCCCACACTCACCGATCATTGTCCTCCCGTCAACCGCCCAACATGCTTGATGCCCCGGACATCATTGTGTCCTCGCCATCGGCGACTCCACACCGTTGCCGGCCGCGTCCCGGTACAATAAATGGGTCGGCTGCGACCACCCGCGTTCTCGCATGGGGACCGTCGTCCAATCAGGGCGTCGCGGCGCTTACGCCGCTGTTCGATCATACGGGAGAGCCTGACGGGCAGGTGGTCATGTCGTCGCGCGATCCCATCGTGGTACGGGGCGTTTCACAGGGGCAGGCCGGGATCAAGATCCCCTGTACAAAGCCACCTCGGATTACATGGAGCACTACCGGCCGCTTGCCGAGGCGAACTCCCGCCAGCAAAGCAAGTCAAAATCGCCATTCTTTCTGGAAGACAGTCCTGGCGCTTGTGGGCGCGTCCGTGCGCGTGGTCACGGCCCCAGACGAGGGACCAGTGAACGACCGGAGCAGCGCCTCGACGCCGCCTGTGCAAGTGGGCAGCGCGCGGCAATATCGTTTGATCGACCGGTAATTCACTTTCCGGCGTTTCCGGCGTGTACAATGGCAGTTGGCGAATGCGGGCAGCGCGCGATGCTCAGTCTAACGTGGGGCTCGCGACCTGCGGTACACTCCGGCACGGCGTCCATCAAGGAACGAGGATCGGCACCTGCGCTCAACGCATCG
>JADKJT010000007.1 GCA_016720905.1 Gemmatimonadaceae bacterium
GGCGTCGATCGTCGCGAGCGACGTGGAGTCGGCGAGCGCCACGTTCAGGTATGTGGGGATCGCCAGCTGGTCGCCCTGCCCCTCGTTGCCACGCCACGACCACGCGGCGACTGTCAAACCGGCGAGTCCGAAAGCCCAGCCCATCAGTCCCCAGCGGCCTGCCGCCGAGCGGGTCAACGCGCCGCCCGTCATCGTGCGCGACTGGTGGCCCGAGACGGCGTCAGCGAACGCCGGATTGACGAGCGCCTCACCAAACGCCTTCGCGCTGGCAAAGCGATCTGCCGGCAGTTTCTCCAACGACTTGGCCACTGCGGCCGCGACATTCGTCGGCACCGACTTGCGGTACATCGTCACCGGTTCGGCCGGCACGGTGATGATCTTCATGATGATCTGCTGCGCGTTCGCGCCGGTGAACGGCGCATTGCCCGTCAGCATTTCGTACAGCACGCTGCCAATCGAGTACACGTCACTGCGCGCCGTGATCTCCTTCTCGGCGGTGGCCTGCTCGGGGCTCATGTAGTGCGGCGTGCCGAGGCTCAGGCCCGTCTCTGTCATGCGCCCGCCAGCGGCCGCGCTTACCGCGAGGGCGATACCAAAATCCGCCACCATCGCGTGCCCGCCGTGCAGCAGGATGTTCTCGGGCTTCACATCGCGATGCACAATGCCGCGCGTGTGCGCGTAGTCGAGCGCGTCGGCCACTTCGCGCGCGATGCGCACTGCGTCATCTACGCTCAGCTGCGTTTCGCGATCGAGCTTTCGCACGCAATGTCTCGCCGTCGATGAACGGCATCACGTAAAACAAAAACCCATCGGCGGCACCGCTGTCGAACAGCGGTAGAATGTGCGGATGCTGCAGCGCCGCGGTGGTCTTGATTTCCTGCACAAACCGCTCGGCACCCAACACCGCGGCGAGTTCGGGCTTTAAGAGCTTGAGCGCGACCTGGCGGTCGTGCTTGAGGTCCTCGCACAGATACACGGTGGCCATGCCGCCTTCGCCGAGGTGGCGGAGGATGCGATAGCGGCCGTCGAGGGCGGTGTTGAGGCGGTCGGTCTGCTGGGTCACGGCCGCAACCCGATGCGCTTCAAGAACGCGAGGTAGCGCGGGGCGGAGTGCAAGGGTGTGAGGTAGGGGTTGTTTGGTATCCCGTTCAAGCCAAGCGGCCGTCGGCCCAGCGCGGTTTCTTTTGCCACGAACACGCGCGGCATCGCCGCCGCCGAGCTCGCGCTCGATGGTGTAGCTGCCGCTCAGGGTCGCTTGGAGCTGGTCGCGCAGGTCGGAGGTCGGAATCGAGGCACCGGTGAGGGGGACCACCCTATGGTAGCCGCTCGTGGCCGAGGCGGCCATAGCGCTGACTGCGTCTGAGCCGCCGCGGTATTCGCGGAGCGGCAAGGAACTGTGCTATGTCTCGACGCCTGTTCGCCGCATCGAAGGCATCACCACAATCACGCCACGCGAGTCATCCGCGTCCGGTTGCATTGCCGGGCGTGTCGGGCATGAGTGTGGCATATTGCCCATCATGCTCGCTGCCCTCGCGCCATGCCCCTGAAAACCACTCCATGAGCGATACGCTCGCACGCCTCACCGCCGCGCTGTCCGACCGCTACCGCGTCGACCGCGAACTTGGACAGGGCGGCATGGCCACGGTGTACCTCGCGCACGATCTCAAGCACGAGCGTGACGTCGCCATCAAAGTGCTGCACCCCGATCTCGGCGCCGCGCTCGGCAGCGAACGCTTCCTGAGCGAGATCCGCACCACCGCGCGCTTGCAGCATCCGCACATCCTTGGCTTGCTCGACAGCGGCGCGGCCGAGGGGCTGCTGTACTACGTCATGCCGTATGTGCGCGGCGAAACGCTGCGCGCACGGCTCGCGCGCGAAACGCAGCTGCCCGTGGCCGACGCCATCGCCATTGCCACCGCCGTGGCCGATGCCTTGGCCGACGCGCACGCCGCGGGCATCGTGCACCGCGACATCAAACCCGAAAACATCCTGCTGCAACAGTCGGCCAACGGCACGCATCCGTTGGTGGCCGACTTCGGCATCGCGCTCGCCGTGCAACAGGCCGGCGGCGCGCGCATGACGCAAACGGGGCTCTCGCTCGGCACCCCGCAGTACATGGCCCCCGAGCAGGCGATGGGCGACAAGGTCATCGACGCGCGGGCGGACATCTACGCGCTGGGCGCGGTGCTGTACGAGATGCTGGCGGGCGAACCGCCGTATACCGGCGCCAATGCGCAGGCGATTGTGGCGAAGCTGCTCACCGAAGCGCCGCGCGCACTTACGGTGCTGCGACCGGCGGTGCCGGAGCATGTGGAGGCCGCCGTGTTGATGGCGCTGCAGAAGCTGCCGGCCGATCGCTTTGCGACGATTCAGGCATTCAAGGCGGCGCTGCTGGGCGAACAAATCTCGCCGCGAGCAACGAGTGCGGCGCGCGGTGTACGCAATGCTCCCTCGTCGTCGCGTTGGCTGCCGTTCGCTGCGATGCTGATGGTGGTGGCAGGTGTTGGTGGGTGGTTCATTGGACGGCGGGCGAGCACCGCCGCGCCGGTACGACGCGTGGAGTTCGCCTTCAACGCAGGACCGCGCGCGTCCGCGAAGGCGTTGATCGCGATCGCCCCCGACGGGCACGCCGTGCTCCAATCCATCGTCGACTCGCTCAAGGGGCGCATCCTCGTTCAGCGGGCGATGGGGTCGACGGAGGTCGTACCCGTGCGGGGATCGGAGGGCGGCCTCGCGCCTGCGTATTCGCCCGATGGCCGGTGGATCCTGTATGTGGGCGATGGGAGCCTGTTCAAAATTCCCGTCGAAGGTGGCACGCGGACACTCATTGCCGATGTCGCGAGTACGGGGCTGATGGCGATCAGCCCGGACGGCTGGGTCTACTATTCGCGCATCGCCTCGGGCGGCCTCGCCCGCGTGCGCGAGACGGGCGGACCCACCGAGGACGTGACCACACCGAATCGGGCACGTAACGAATTCGGGCACTGGTTTCCCGTGCTGCTTCCCGGCGCCAAGGTGCTCCTCTACGCCGCGTACGCTTCGCCGTTCGAGCGCTCCAGCATCCAGGCGATTGAGCTGGCAACCGGCAAGGTCACCACGATCATCGAGAACGCGCTGTTCCCGCGCTACATCGAGCCGGGATACCTCCTGTTCAGTCGAAGCAATGCCATCTTCGCGGCCCCGTTCGACGCCGCGACGCTCAAGCTCCTCGGGCCGGCCGTGCCGGTGATCGACGACGTGTTCTCGTTGCGCACGGAAGGCTCCGTCGCCTACGATGTCTCGAACGCGGGAGACCTCGTCTACATCAAGGCGAGCCAGTTCGAGGAGCGCTCTCGCGTGGTGTGGGTGTCGCGCGATGGCACGCGCCGCGAGGCGTTTCCTGAGGTGGCGGGATGGGCCGATCCGCGCCTCTCCCCCGATGGGAACTGGATCGCGCTCACACGCTCCCAGCCCGAACCGTGGTCGCTCTGGCTGTTCGACCGGCAACGCAGCACGCTGAGCCAGCTTAGCGCATTCAAGAGCGCGGCGTTCGCCCCCGTGTGGGCACCCGACAGCAAGTCGATCCTGCACGCGCTCGAGACACCGGCGTATGACCTCGCTCGCACGTCGGTCGATGGCGCCAAGGTGGACACAATCCTGCGGAACGGACTCGACAAGCACCCGACGGGAGTTTCTCCCGACGGTCGCGTGCTGGTGTACAGCGAGTTGAATCCGGAGGAGGGCGCATGGACGATCGATCTCGGCACGCGCCAGCGCACCAGGGTCGATGCCACGCACGTTCGCCAGCTCGGTGGCGTGATCTCGCCGGACGGGCGCTGGCTGGCCCTCAGTGAGCGACAGGCGGACGCGCGCACGCAGGTCATCGTGCGCGAGCGCGCTGGCACGACGCGCTTGCAAGTTTCCATCGACGGCGGCGACCAACCACGCTTCACGCGTGGCGGTCGCGAGATCGTCTTTCGTCGTGGTCGCGACATGTACGCCGTGGACTTCAATCCTGCGAACGGGACCCTCGGCCGACCGGTGCGTCTCTTCTCGCTCACCACGACGGGTGGCAGCAACGACAGCCGCTCCACCGGCTACGACGTCACGCCCGACGGGTCGCAGTTCCTCATGGTCGAATCGGTGGATCGGCCCGATGCGCTGCCTACGCGCGTCATCCTCGGCTGGCGCGAAGAACTGATGCGGCGGGTGCCCCGCCCGTAAGCCGCGAAGCGCGCCGAGTAGACTCGGCGCGCCCGCCGAGCGTAGCTTTTGCATGTCGGGTGATGACGGAGCGCTGACAATGGCGCGTAGCGTTGTGACATGGCACGAACTCGATCTTCACGGCGGAGACACCACATGATCACCGCGCCCGATGGCATGACCGCCGAGCAGTTGGTCGGCTACACTGTCCCGGGCAAGCGCGTCGAGCTCGTGCGCGGACAGCTCGTGGTGCGCGAACCGGCGAGCTTTCGACATGGTGACGTTGGCCTCCGACTCGGCATTGCCTTGAGTATCCATCAGCGGAGGATCGGCGTTCCTGAGGGCACCACGCGCGACTGAGCACGCAGTGTCGGTTGCTCCATGCGTGCTCCTTCGTCGACTGGAGTGGGCCCTCGCGTTCTTCGACACTCCCCCACAATATGCGGACACACAAGCGCGTTTCCTCCGCCGAGGCACTGCCATGAAGCTCTCGCTCATCACGTTCGCGGTTCCGTTTTGCCTCGTTGCGACGATATCGATTGCTCGAGCCCAAGGCGCGCCGGCAAGGAAGCCCGCGCCAGCGAGCGCTGGCGTCGCGGCACCAGTGATACCGGGTGGCGCAGTGCTTTCCAGCGCTCTGGTTACGGTGACGCCGGTGGCTGGCGGTGCTGCTAAGTCTGCGTCAATTGCGGACAACGGCGCGTTTGCGCTGACGGGTCTCGCACCGGGTCGCTATCGCATTGCGCTCACCACTCCAAAGCAGACGCAGGGCGCCACGTTCGGTGAAAAGGTGAATCAAGGGCTGCACGCCGCCGGATCGGCTGTCGCTCAGGGTGCAAAGATCAATCCGAACAGCATGCCTTCGCGCATCTCTATGAACGTGACTATTGCGCGCAAGAGTCTTGTCCTCGAGATAGACGGCGCGCCTGTGGAGATCGAGGTTGGTGCTGATGGGAAACTGACGGGGCAGGTTACGGCGAAGTAGCGTAGCACTGGCACGCAATCCGGACACCGTACGGGCCCCCGATCTCGCCTACGTCTCACGGGAGCGCCACCCCGTTCGTATGCCCGATGGTTTTCCGCCGTTCGCCCCAGACATCGCGGTCGAAGTGCGGTCACCTGGTGATAGAGCCGGCGCCGTGATCGCCAAAGTCAGCGACTGGCTCGAGGCGGGCACGCTACTGGTGTGGAGCGTCGATCCCGAGCGCGAGCAGGTGGTGGTCTATCGCGTCGATGGCAGCGTGTCGGTTCTCGGAGTGAGTGATACGCTCCTCGGCGACACCGTGTTGCCAGGCTTTGCGATGGCGCTCGCGGTGTTGTTCGCAGACGACTGACCGCGCGGAATCGTGGCGGTCGTGGCCACCGCGCGGTACCGTTACCGAATCCTGCGTTACGGTTCGACCCTCCGTCTCTGGCCTGACCCTGCACGAAATCCCCTTCCTCGGGACACTCACGTTGGCACTCGCTCAGTTGCAGCAACCACCCTCGCGTTCAACGGAGACTGAATGAAGGGCATGCTCATGTCGTGGTTGTCGTCGCTTGGTGTGGGAGTGGTCACCGCGATCGTGGGTGCCCTCTTTGGCGGATGGATCGCTACCCTTGCCGTGACGTGGCAGAAGATCCCAAGTCGTGAAGGCGCGTCGGGGTACTTTGTCTTCTACTGCGGGATCGCCGCGGCCGTTGGGGGAATGATGGTTGGCCTCGTGATCAGTCGGTGGCTCGCCCAAGCGGGCGACGTGCCGATGCTGCGCGCGTTGGCCGTCGCGACCCTGACGCACGTCGCACTCATTGGCGTGATCGGTGGCGTGACGCGGCTGCTGTCGCATGTGCCGCCCACGTTCGAGGGCGAGAAGCTGCTGTTGGCCGTCGAACTGTCATGGCCTGAGGCACAGGCGCCGCAGATTCCTTCCGGCGACGCGCCTCCGCATCTGGCGCTCGCGATTGGTGGCGCGGCCACGGTACTCGATTCGCGGGGGGGCATGCTGTGGGCAGACGACGCGCGACGCGAGAATGGACGCTACGTCCTGCCGGGCATCGTGGAAATCTGGACCGAGCGCAAGGCGCGCATGCTGACGGTGAACACCGGCACGTTAGGCACGGATGCGGCGACGTTCGAGGTACCGCTACCCGCGCGCCCCGGCCGCGCACAGCGTGCGTGGAGCGAATGGCTGCCGGTCAATGCACACGACCTCCGCTATCGATTTCGCGTCGTCAAGCGCAACGAGCCGGCGCGTACGCAGGTTGTGGGTCCGTTTACGATTGGCACGTTGGTAGAGTCCATCGATGTGTCGTACACCGAGAACGCGGGCGTGTGGCTTACCGCCAACACCTCCTTTCTCGTGACCTACAATGGCGCTCCAGTCCACATTTCCGGGCCTGTCGCCGAGCGCGATTTCTTTGATGCGGATCGGGAGTCGCGCGATTCCATTGAGCGGTACGAGCGCATCAGCGCGGTCGCCGTCGTTCCCGGCGCAACCCCTGCACTTGTCGTGCAGGTGGATGCGTCGTTCGGCAGCGGATACACCTACGTGGTTCAGTCAACGAGTGCGGGTGTCCGTTTCTCGTACTTGAGTCACTGCGGTTCCGGCGATGAGCTCGCGTATCGCTTGGCGTCAGGTGACACGACGACGATGCCGCACGCCGACACGCGAATGTACGGGTTGCTCGATGAACAGCGATTCCACACACCCGGTCTCTACATAACGGCCAGCGCAGTGCTCGACACGCGCACACTCAACGTGCACCGCGTTCCGCTCGTGCGTCCCGTACACGACCTGGATAAGAAGCAGCCGCTCAGCCTGTCGCCCGATGAGCAACGGTACGTGCGGATTACACGCGACGACTCGCTGCCTGTGCTGCACGAGATGACCATCGCCACTGGAGCAACCCGGTCCGTGCCGTTGCGGTTTGCTTCGTCACCGACTGGTAACTACGTCGACGTGGATGGCGCGTGGTTCGATCACTATTTCGCCTGGGAGCCGGATGCCGCTGGCGCACTGCGTGTGACCGCGCGGCCCAATGCGGATGTGATGCCACACCGCGGCACCCTCATGGAAAAAACCAGCACGCGTGAATACCACATCAATGAGGCAAAGGCCGAGCTGCATGAAGCACTGATCGCCTTTCTGGAAACCACCATGAACGGCACACGTGGTCGGCAGGAGAACAGTGATGGAAATCGGTATACCGACGTGGTGATCGGTAGCGACACGGTGACGGTGTCGCACAGCGAGACGCGGGTGGTCGTCTTTGTCGGCGCAGGTGCCAAGAGCCTGATCGTAGCCACGATCGCCAGAAAGTTCGACGCCGCGTTGGCCACGAGGCGATACGACACGCTTTTTGAAAAGGCGGCGACGCCGTGAAGTTCTATGGTAGGCCGTTCTGCCGGCGCGGCGTTGGCGAATGCGCCGCCGGCCGGTCAGGGGCTTAGTACGATGGCCGCCATTGTGCGACCGAGGATGCTGAACACCGATTCGAAGCGACCCTTCGCCTTGGTCTTCGCGCCTTGGCGAGGAACACCCTGACCCTTGGCAATGACGTAGATCTTTCCTGTTCCGTCATCGATCTCGTACGCGCCTGTTCCGAGCACGCCGACACTCTGGGTCACGGTGCCTTGGACGCGCACCGTCTTGCCGTCGTACTCCTGCGGCTTGTCCAGCAGGTCTTTGATGTGAATCGCCCGTGAGCATGCGCTCAATCCGACGAGTACCATGCCCAGTATCAAGGTCGTTCGAGCGCGGCGTGCGAAACCCTGTGTCATGTTGCCCCCTTGCCGAGTCTGTGTGACGTGATCCATCGCGTGAAAGTTGTCTGCGAAGCTCGTACGGCCTGCATCCAACGGCAAGTGTAAAACCCCGGTTCTCGACGCGCGGTCCCCGGTTTCCTCGATGGCGGTGGTCAAGACGGTTCGGGGAGAGAGACTACCTTGGGTATCTGTGTCTTCGAGGAGTCATCGCCAACGAATGGTAACGTTTCGTCGCTCGCCACGGCGAGTGCTGACGACGCTGCAGGACGCTGGTGAAGGGCAGGCCCACTACGATCTGGGTTGCGACCCGATGGTCACCGGCTTGAGTCCCATCTGTTTGAGAATGCGCTGAAAGTGCGGTTCCTGCTTATGCGCCGTGAATGGGTGGTTCCAGTAGCCGAGGAACACCGCGAATCCGGAGTGATCGCGCTGGCCCCTGTCGAGCCACCGGTACATCATCGTGGTGTCGCCCAACTCCGCGGCGGCGGCGGCAATGAACTCGGGCCCGATGTACGTCTTCCCGAACGCCTGCTCAACGAGCTTCAACTGCGCTCGTGCTTCAGCCGTGCGCCCCAGGCGCGCCAGTGCGGCCACGCGCAGCGGCGATGGATATCCGAGTGCCCCTTCGCCTTCCCGAAACGCCCGTTCGGCGTCGGCGTTTCGGTCGAGCGCAAGCATCGCGATCCCTTCCCCCACATCGCCATACGTACCGTACCGCAAAGGGTCTGGCAGGCGCTGCCAGACCGCCTGCGTCGAGTCGCGCATGCCAGCAACGCTGTAGATGAAGAATCGCGCCCACTGCGGATAGGGTGACAGCGGGTCGCTGCGTTGCGCCGTGTCGAGCGTTGCCAAGGCACCCGGGCCATCGCCGCCGGCCCCCCGAGCGAGGGCCAAGGCGAACAGCGCCGCGAAGTTCGAGGGCTCGATGGCGCGAGCGCGCGCCGCATCCGATCGCACCTTAGGCCAGTCCCAGATCCAGTTGGCAGTCAGCAGCGATTGCGTCGCCCAATAGTCGCCGCGTGAGCTATCGATGCCGGCTGCCGTAGCGAGGATCGCTTGCACTCGCGGCAGAACCGTCCGCGGCGATTCGTACCCATCCCCGACCGACAACAACACCTGCACCTTTCCCAGATGCGCATCGAGATAGCGCGGGGCAAGCGCCAGCGCGCTGTCGTAGAACGCGATGGCCGCCGTCGACCCTGCCTGCGTTAACTGGTTGCCGAAGAACCGGCCGCGGAGCGCGTAATCGTGTGCCTGCGCAGACACGGACGCATCGGTCGCTTCGCCAGCCGCGATGGCGCGCGGTGCGAGCTGAAAGCGCGCGATGATGGAATCCACCATGGCGCGCTGAAGCGCGAAGGCGTCGGCCGTTCGACTGTCCTTCGTTGTGAACGACCACATCACCGAGTCGTTGGTCGCGCTCGCGAGTTCGGCCGTTACGCGAAACTGTTCACCCAGTCGACGCACCTGCCCGGACAGCACCGTCGCGACGTGCGCCACCTTTCCCACTTCGCCAGGCGTTGGGTGTTTACCCTTGTACGCGAACGCGGTGTTGCGTCCGGTCACGCGCAGGCCGGCCGCCGCCAGTCGCCCAATGAGCTCATCGGTCAGACCGTCGGCGAAATATTCCTGCGCCGTGTCGCGCGAGGCGTTCTCGAACGGCAACACGATCACCGAACGTTCCAGCGCGACGGCGCTCGACGTGCCGCGCCGTGCAAGCCACGCCATGGCAACGACCGCCAGCACAGCAATCGCCGCAACGCTCGTGCGAACGGCGGTCTTTGAACGACTGTTTGACGTGATCGCGGTGGCTGACGCGTGCGCCGCCACGGGCTGGTGTCCGAGCGACTCCAGCGCGGTCAACAATTCACCCGCTGACTGTGGGCGACGTGCCGGATCCTTCTCGAGCGTGCGCATCACCAGTGCGCTCAGCGCAGCTGGCACCTGTGCGTTCACTGCGTGCAACGCTTTCGGCGTATCACTCACGTGCGCCGCAATGAGCGCGTGGGTGGTGGTGCGGTCGGCAAACATGTGCGCGCCGCTCAGCAGTTCGTACGCAATCACGCCCCACGCATACAGATCGGCGCGGTGGTCGGTACTGGGATCGCTGAGCGCTTGCTCTGGCGCCATGTAGGCCGGCGTCCCGAGTGACATGCCCGCCTGCGTCAATGCGCCGGACGCCGCGCCATCCTGCGTGCGCGACGCGCTCATCGCCTTCGCAATGCCGAAGTCGGTCACCACGGCCGCGCCACCCGAGAGCAGGATGTTCTCCGGCTTGATGTCGCGATGCACGACACCTTCCGCATGCGCATACGCCAGTGCGCGCGCCATGTCACGCAGTATACCCGTTGACTCGCCAATGGCGAGTCGCTGACCGTTCGCCATGCGCGCACGCAGTGACTCGCCCTTCACGAACGGCATCGTGTAGTACGGAATACCGTTCGCCGTGCCCGCCATGAGCACGGGTACGATGTTCGCCTGCTGCAGGCGCGCGGCCAATTTCACTTCGCGCGTAAACCGCTCCGCGCTTACTCCTTCGGCCAGGTCTGCCGTGATGACTGTGATGACGACGTCGCGACCGAGCGCTTCATCGCGCGCCACGAACACGCGCGACATGCCGCCCCCGCCGAGTTCGCGTTGCAACGCGTAGGCGGCGCCGAAGTTCGCTTGCAGTTGCTCGCGGAGGTGATCACTCACAGCACGACACCCAGGTTAGTTGAGTCAGCAATGGCGTTGAGTCTTTGAATCACCAGCGTCCTTGAACGTCATGGTGCTGCGTCGGCATAGTGCCTACGATTCAGGGGCAGCCGAGCCTGCCGACGTCGACTACGGTTCCGCCTGCAGCCTCTCAATGAACGCCTTGAATCGCGCCGTATTGCCGTGGTCCCAGCCCACCACAATCTGCCGAATGACCCCTTTCTTGTCGACGATGACAATCTGCGGAATGCCGCCCACCTGATACCGTCCGTCGTTCGACGCCGCACGTTGCGCCGGGGTGAACTCCGGCGCATACGACCGCGCAATGGCAATGCGAAACGGCAGCCCATGGTGTTCGGCGTAGTACGTGCGATCGGCCGCCACTTCCTCGGCGGCACTCAGGTTCTTTGCCGTGCCGAGATAGCCGTACAGGTCGGTCACAAAGATCGTTTCGTAGTTCGTCGACCCGAAGTATTTCGACAACTCGAGCATGCCCGGATAACTGTTGCGACACGGTGCGCACCAATGCGCGGTGAACTGCACCAGGGTCACTTTGCCGTTGCCAACGTCCGCTGCGCCGGGTTGATCGGGCGCGTTCAGCCAGTGCTCGCCAACCACCGGCGTGGCCTTGGTGCCCACCAGCATGTACCGCGCACGCATGGCTCCCAACGATTCCTTCACGTTCGCCGCCGCCCCCAATTCCTTCTCGGCGTCGTCGAGAATCATCAACGCCGAATCGGGGTGGAGATAGTCGGCCGCCGTTCGGGCCAGTGACTCATACGCCTGCAGAATGGATTGCGTGTTCTTCGTGCGCCGTCCCAATTCGCGCACTATCGTCGCGTGATAGCGAATGCCGTCATCATGATCGGCGTACTCGTACTGCCCCAGCATGGTGCTGTGCGCGCGCAGCTTGAGCTCCACCAAAGAGTCGGGGAATGCGTCCACGAGTTTCACGAGTTCTTCCGCGCGCACCACATATCCGGCGAATGCATCGGCGGCGCGATTGGCCATGCTGATGGCCTGCAGGTACGCCGATCCGCGCTCGCGCGGAGCAACGCCGGGCGCAGACAGTCCGCGTTCCACGGCGCGACGGGCGTTTGCGGTATCGCCCACAAACGTGTAGAGCGCACCGAGTGCGGCCAGTTCACCTGGCGCAATAGTCGTCACGGAGAACTGCGCGGCGCACGCGGTAGCCAGCTGCTGTGATTGCGCGCGCAGCGGCGAATAGCTGGTGTTGGTGAGCGCGCCCTGCGTACGCAATTCGGCAACGCGCTGATTGAGCCAGTCGTTGGCCTGTTGGGTGCACGCGCCGGGTGTCTTGCCTGGCAGTGGCGGCGGCGACTGTGCCCAAGCGGAGTTCGCGAAGGCCACGAGCAATGCGGCGAGCGTTGCGTGTGTGAGGGCCATGGCTCCTTCAGGATGGCGAGGGTTCAGGGCAACTTCGCGGCGTCACTCAGGAAACGCGTGAACTCGTTGGTATCGCGGGTCATGCCGAGGAACGTGGCGCGCGTCGCACCGTTGGCATCAACAATGGCGTAGAGCGGGAGTGCGACGGTCTTGAACTGCTGCAGTTCGAATCGCTGTTGCCGCAGGAACGGTTCGCCTTTACCATCGGTGAACAACCGTACGCGAACAAATCGATCGAGCGCAGTGCGCACCGCCAAGCGGGGGAACATGTTCGCTTCCATCCACCGACAGTTGGTACAGGTATAGCCCGTGAAATCAATCAGCACCAGACGCCGATCATGACGCGCCTGTTCCAGAGCGCCAGAATAGTCGTTGAGCAGCCACGACAGTTCGTTCGTACCCGATACGCCGCTGGAACTGGCGCCGGCCGGCGGGAGGAATGATTCCATTTCGCCCAGCCGCGCGCCACGCAACCCCGTGGCCAGCCACGCCGTAACTGCCAACGCCATGCCGGCAGGAATCAGGTAGCGCTGAGCCGGCATGGAGGTTGGTGTGCGATACCGAATGCCAACCAGATACAACACCAGCATCACACCCAGCGACACCCAGATAGCCAGCACCACGTTGCGCGTGAACACACCCCATCCCTGCACCAAGTCAGCGTTGGACAGGAACTTGGTCGCGGCGGCCAGTTCGATGAACGCCAGTGCGCCCTTCATCGTTTGCATCCACGTGCCACTGCGGGGCAACTTGGCCAATGCGCGAGGCACCAATGCCAGAACAAAGAACGGCAACGCCAACACCGATGAAAACACCACGAGCCCCGCGGCCGGCCAGCGCCAATCGCCCTGCGCCGCCGACACCAGCAGCGTGCCAACGAAGGGCGCCGTGCAGGTGAGCGTGGTGACAGCGAACGTGGCGCCCATCAGCAACGTCGTGCCGGCGCGACCCAATCGGTTGCCACGCGCCTGACGGTCCAGCCAATTCAGCGCGCCGCTTGGTAGCGCGATGTGCAGCACGTCAAAGAGGCTCAGGGCGAATGCCACAAACACCAGCGCGATGGCCAGATTGAGCCACGGATTCGCCGCGAAGCGATTGAGTCCACCCACGCCCACCACCAGCGCCGCGCCCAGTCCAAGCCCGGAGAACGCGCCAACTATGCCGCCCGCATACAGGAACGCGCTGCCCACCGTGCTCGCCCGCGATTCGTTTGATCGCTGACTGAAATACGACACGGTAATGGGCACCATGGGGAATACGCATGGCGTGAGCAGCGACAGTGCACCCATGGTGGCGGCGAGCCAGAGGAAGAGGGCCAACGAACTGTTGGATTGGGTTTTCGAGACGGGAGATGGGAGACGGGAGACGGGAGACGCTTCGGCGGCGGGAGGCGGGGCCGCCTGCCGGGCTGGTGTCGTACTCGGCGGTGTTGAGGGCGGCGCAGCCGCCGCGATCACCGCCTGGCCGGCTACGGTGAGCGCCAGTGACAACGTGTCTTCAGTGGGCGGCAGGCAGTAGCGCGCGGTGCACGTTTGATACGCGGCGATGACGTGCAGCGTCTGCGCACCCTGCCCTGCGGTTGCGGCGACGCGCACCGGCACGCGAAACGTCGCGCTGTCCTCGTACCACTCGGTGATGATGCCGAAATTGGGATCGGGGGTGAGATTGGGCACGGGCGAGCCGAGTGCGCCTTCAATGCGGAAGAGTGTGCGTGGCGCCACGGTGAATGACGTGGGCACTGGACCGCCGGCAGGCTGCGTGATGCTGTATAGGTGCCAACCGCTGGGAATGCTGGCGCTCACCAGCACAGAGAGCCTGGCGCCGGGTCGAACGTTTGCGTTTGCGTTCGCGGCTCGCACAGTGAACGTGATGGGATGCTCTTGCGCGTGCGCCGACAACGCGATGGCCAGCGACGCCAAGGCACCCGTAATCAGCGATCTCAATGCCCCGTCCGCTCGACCGTCCGTCCCGTGAAGTTTTCCGTGCTCACGTCGCGTCCGCCGTTCAGCGACCGCACGTAGGCCACCAGCATCCAGATCTGGTCGTTCGCGATGCGTCCGCCCCAGGCGGGCATCCCCTCGGGACGACCTTGATAGATGGACTCGAAAACCTCACCGTCGCGTCCACCAAAATGCCAACGGCCGTCAGCGAGACTGGGACCCATCGATCCACTGCCCTCGGCACCATGACAATCGATGCAGTTGTAGGCGATGTACAGTTTCGCACCGGTGGCCAGCGCTTTCGCATCGTGTTCGAATGGATTGGTCAGCGCGAGGGGTACGCCCACCGTGGGCCAACCTATGGGGTATGTCTCAGGATGCTCGACAAACCGAATCGTGTCCGACGCCGCATCGCGTGAAGTCGGCGCATCCGCGGCGTCGGCAACGCCCGAGCCGCTAACCCAGAACGCCAGAGCACACGCCGCCATGACCAGAAGGGTTGCCGTGCGCGCGGACCGTCGAAATCGTGTCGAAGACTCACGCATCATTGCGGTATCGCGAACACAAACAGTTCGCCTCCCCAGCTGGTCCACTTCGCAAGTTCCGGCAGGGTGTTGCCGCGCTCGCGCACATCGTACGGCAGATTGGCCGCCACATCGCCGGCAATCAACAGCCCCATGTCACCGCCAATGCCGGCATACACAGCCACATACTGTCGGCCATCGGGACCACGATAGGTGATGGGATTGCCCACCACGCCCGAGCCCACTTTGAACTGCCACAACGGGGCGCCGGTACGCGCGTCAACCGCCTTGAAAAACCCGTCCAATGTTCCGTAAAACGCCACGCCGCCTTTTGTCACCAGCACGCCACTCCACAGCGGGAATGGCTCCTTGATGCCCCATACTTTCTTGCCGGTGCTGGCGTCCCAGGCAATGAACTCACCGCCAAATCCGCCCGCGCCTTGCTTCTCCGGCGCATCGGCACCGATGTACGGTGTGCCCGGGATATAGGTGACCGCCCGCGCCTTGAAGTCCATGCACAAGTTCACGGTGGGCACGTAGAACAGCCCCGTTTGCGGCGAGAACGCCGCAGGCTGCTGATTCTTGCCACCCTCCAGACTGGGACAGATGTCCTTCACCAGTTTGCCTTCGCCGGTGAGCTTCTCCGGATTCACGATCGGGCGCCCGCTCTTGAGATCAATGCCTTTCGCCCAGTTCGTCGTCACGAACGGCTCGGCCACCAGCACTTCGCCTGTCGCGCGATCAATCGTATAGGCGAATCCATTGCGGTCGAAATGCACCAACGCTTTGCGCGGCGTACCGCGTACAGGAATGTCAACAAGAATGTTCTCGTTGACCGCATCGTAGTCCCACATGTCGTGCGGCGTCACCTGAAACGTCCAACGCACTTTCCCGCTGTCGGCATCACGCGCAATGATCGTGCATGTCCACTTGTTGTCGCCCGTGCGCATCCCTTCGTTCCACGGTCCTGGATTCGACGTGCCGTAGTAGATGAGATTGAGCGCCGGGTCGAATGACACCCAGCCCCACGACACGCCGCCACCAACCTTCCACGTGTCGCCGGGCCACGAGGTCTTGCCCAGGTCCACACCCTTGTCCTGCGCATAGAACGGTGTGAATGACGCGTCGATCAACACGTCCTTGTCGGGGCCCACGTTGTAGCCCTTCCACAGCACCTTGCCTGTTTTGAGATCGATGGCACCAAGCCATCCACGCACACCCATCTCACCGCCGCTCGACCCGACAATCACTTTTCCCTTCACCACAATCGGCGCCATGGTGATGGTTTCGCCGAGTGCGAGATCGCCCATTTGTGTGCGCCACCGCTGCACCCCGGTGGCCGCGTCCACGGCCACGGTGTGGCCATCCAGCAGATTGTACACCAGGAGTCCATCGGCGAACGCCGCGCCGCGATTCACCACATCACAGCAGGCGCGTCCAGCCGCCGCTTGCGCGTTCTCCGGACGGAAACGCCACTTGAGCGGCTGACCAGGCGCTGCGAGATCGATCGCGTATGCGACATTGGGATACGGCGTGATCACGTACATCGTGCTGTCAATCACCAGCGGCTGTCCTTCGTGACCGCGCAACACACCGGTCGACATCGCCCAGGCAACCTGCAGCTGCTTCACGTTGGCCGACGTGATGTCGTCCAGCTCGGCGAAGCGCGAGTTCGAATAGTCGCCGCCGGGCATCGGCCAGTCGCCCGCCGGACCGGGACGCGGGACCGCGATGTGCGCATTGGCGACGATCGGGACGGTGGCAGTGGTCGCGCTGGCAGGCGCATTGGCGTCGGTTCCTCGGGAACACGCGGCAACGGCCGTCGCGCCCAGAAACCCGGCCATGATGATCGGCAGACGGGGCATCTACGGCGCCTTCGGACGGCGCGAACTCGGAAAGTCCACGATATGCTCCCACTCGCTGGCATCCGACCGCGCCACCACAGCCAGCACGGGTTCGGAATCGCTCAGGTTGCACACCTCGTGCGGGATGCCGGGCTCGATGAAGATGAAATCGCCCGCGGTATTGTCCACGCGATGCTCGAGTGATTGGCCGTATTCATGGCGCACGTTCCCCTGCAGGATGTACAGCATCACCTCGAAGTCGACATGGATGTGCGCATAGGCCACGCCTCCCGGCGGAATAGTCGCCATGTTCATCGACAGCTTGGTCGCATTGACGTTCTTGGCGGACAGCCCTGTCTTGTATTGGATCCCGTTCCAGCCGCGCGTGATCCCGCTGCCGCGCAGCACGAAGATGCCGTCAGTGCCTTCAATGGGCGTGCGGAGGTCCGGTGTCTGATCCATGGCAGAAAGGGCGAGGGTAGGCGGGCTGATCCCGCTGAGAATGTACAGCGCGAGGAGCCCCTCCGTGCCGGGTCAAATCGAGGCGCGTCCGCTTAGATTTCCATGGACAAGAGTCTCCCTCGCTGTCCTGCAGGCATTTGTCGCGAAGGTTTCTGACCATGTCAAAATTGGCGTCCGCTGCACTCGCGCTCGGTGCGTGGTATCTGGCGACAGCCGCGTCGGTGCATGCTCAATTTCCGTCGTCCGCCGAGCGCACCGCGTCGGCCGTGCTCCGCGATCTGGTGACGGCCCGATACAATCCCTCGCAGCGATGGCCCAAGCTTGTGGATGTGGCCCCTGACCTGCAAACGGCCTACGATTCGGCGGGATGGATGCCGCTCTGGAGCCGCGACGGGCAGCCCACGGCACAGGCCCGCGCGGCGATTGCGGAGTTGCAGGCCATCGAAACGCGTGGTCTGGATCCCGCCGACTACGATGGCGCCCGCTTGCAACAGCGTGCCGATGCGCCAGGTGCGCGCCCCCTGATGACGGCCGACGCCGTTGCGGATTTCGACGTCATGCTGAGCAGTGGTACCCTGCGTGCGCTCAGGGCCTCGCGGCAAGGGCGCGTCTCGGCGGCGGCGGCCAACGTGCGACTGCAGGCGCCGGAACCTCCGTTTCGCGCGGCGTGGGCGCTGCGTGCGATGGCCGTCTCCGCGAACCCGTCGCGACTTTTCGACGAGGCTGAGCCGCCATATCAACACTACCAACTGCTCAAGCAGGCGCTGGCGCGCTATCGGACCCTGGCACGCGATACGTCGCTCTCACCCGTTCCGCTGAAACGCCCGCTCCATCCCGACTCAGCCGACGGCGGCGTTCCGCAACTGCGCCGCCTCCTCGTCGCGCTCGGCGACCTCCCGTTGTCGGCCGCGCGCCAGAATGGTCTCGACTCGCTGCGCTTCGACAGCGTGCTGGTGCAGAGCGTACAAGTGTTTCAGCGCCGCCATGGCCTCGTCCCCGACGGCATCGTCGGCTCGGCCACACTTGCGCGCATCAATGTGCCGGCCAGCGCGCGTGTGGCACAGATCATCGTGACGCTCGACCGCTGGCGATGGCTGCCTCACGTGTTCGACGCGCCACCGATCTTCGTCAACGTGCCCGCCTTCACGCTGCACGCGTTCACGACGGTTGTCGATCGCGAGGCTGAGGTTCTCAGCATGGACGTGGTGGTCGGCCGGGCGTACAACCACAAGACGCCGCTGTTCAGCGGCACCATGGAGCGCCTGGTGTTCTCGCCGTACTGGGACGTGCCGCCCAGCATCGCCCGCAAGGAGCTGTTGCCGTTGGCGCGTCGTGATGCCGACTACCTGGCACGCAATCACTACGAGATCCTGAGTACCGGGGAACAGGCCCTCCCCACGTCCGCGCTCGACGCCGTGGCCGCTGGGCACGCGCGTATCCGGCAGCGACCGGGCCCCGATAATGCGCTGGGCGGGGTCAAATTCGCCTTTCCGAATGCGTTCAACGTGTACCTGCATGACACGCCGGCGCAGACGCTGTTTTCGCGAACTCGCCGCGATCTCAGCCACGGATGCATACGTCTCGCCGAGCCGGTTCGCCTGGCCCAACTGGTGTTGCGCGATCAGCCCGAATGGGATGATGTCGCGATTGCGGAGGCCATGCAGCACACCGCGCCGCGCGTCGTCGAACTGCGCACGCGTGTGCCGGTATATGTGCTCTACGGCACGGCCGTCGCCCGCGAGGACGGGACCGTCATGTTCTACGACGACATCTACGGTCTTGATCGATCGCTTTCGCGTCTGCTCGCCGTTGGATACCCGTACCCACATTGACGCACTCGGCCCCGGTCGGCATTCTATCGCTCCCCCTTTTGGAGCTGTGATGTCCGCCATCCGCCACTTCGTCCTGTCCGCGAGTTTCTGGTGCCTGCCCGCGCTGGCCACTGCCCAGACGCCGCCGGCCACGCCACCGGCGCAGACCACACCGCCGGCTGACGCCGCAACCGCCAACGCGTCGCGACGCGGACCGCGCCCCTACGCGCAGGTCATCACCGCGCGCGCCCACACCGAAAAGGGCGGCATCACCGTGCACCGGGTGGACGACCGCTATTTCTTCGAGGTCCCCGACTCGCTCATGGGACGGGATTTCCTCATGGTCACGCGGGTCTCGGGCGCCCCGTCGGGCGGTGGCGGGTTTCAGACCGCCGGCACGTCGCTGAACGAACGGATGATTCGATGGGAGCGCGTGAACGAACGCATTCTCCTCAGGAGCATCAGCACCGATGCCGTCGCCGACGACTCGTTGCCCATCGCCCGCAGCGTGGCCCAAAACAACTTTGCACCAATTATCGGCGCGTTCACCATTTCGGCCTTCGGCAAGGACAGCACGGCGTACGTCATTGACGTGACCGATTTCTTCGCCACCGACAACCCGGCCACCTCGGGGCTCAATGCGGATCAGCGTCGCACGTATGGCGTGCGCCGGTTCGATCCCGCGCGCAGCTACATCAGCAGCATGCGCGGATTTCCCATCAACGTCGAAGTGCGCCAGGTGCAGACCTTCGATGCGGCCACACCGCCGGATGATCGCAACGGCGGCACGGTCACCATGGAGACCCGGCAGTCGATGGTGCTGCTGCCCAAGGTGCCCATGCGCCCGCGCAACTTCGACGAGCGGGTTGGGTTCTTTTCCATCGAACGCGTGAACTACGGTCTCGATCAGCAGAAGGCAGCCTCGCAGCAGTTCATCACCCGCTGGCGTCTTGAACCGAAAGACCCCGCCGCGTACGCGCGCGGCGAACTGGTGGAGCCCATCAAGCCCATCGTGTACTACCTCGACCCGGCCACACCCACCCGTTGGAAGACGTACGTGAAGTCCGGCGTGGAAAGCTGGCAGGCCGTGTTCGAGAAGGCCGGATTCAAGAACGCCATTCTGGCCAAGGATGCGCCCTCGAAGGCCGAGGACCCCGATTTCGATCCGGATGACGCGCGCTATTCCATGGTGCGATGGGCCGCCAGTCTGGTGCGCAATGCGGTTGGCCCGCATACGCACGATCCGCGCTCCGGCGAGATCATCAACAGCGAGATCACCTGGTTTCACAACCACATGCGGTCCTATCGCAACTGGCTCATCATGGAAACGGGCGCCTCGAATCCGTTGGCGCGCTCACTGGACATCCCGGACGAGCTGATGGGCGAGACGATGCATCAGGTCATCGCTCACGAAATCGGACATGCGCTGGGACTGCAGCACAACATGATCGCGTCGTCGTCGTTCCCCACCGATTCGCTGCGCTCCCCAAGCTTCACAGCCAAGTACGGCGTCAGCGCCACCATCATGGACTACGCCCGTCAGAACTACATCGCACAACCGGGCGACGGACTGAAAACCAAGGATTTCATTCGACGCCTCGGCCCCTTTGACGATTTCGCCATCAACTGGGGGTATCGCCTCATCGCGTCGCGCACCGCCGACGACGAGAAGCCGACACTCAATCGCTGGCTGACCAGCCAGACCGGCCCAATGCCCTATCGCTTCACGCCGCAGGGACTCGGCAGCGCCGATCCGCGCGTGCAAACGGAGGATCTGGGCGACGATCCGGTGAAGTCCTCGATGTATGCCGTGATGAACTACCAGAAGATGATCCCCAATCTCATCGCGTGGACGACTACGTCGGGCGAAGACTACACGGATCTGACGGAAGTGTACGAAGAGGCGGTGGGTCGCTGGGCCGGCTACATGGGACACGTGGCCACCGTCATCGGCGGCGTGAACGTCGACCTCAAGACCTCCGATCAGGCAGGCGCTGTGTTCCGCGTGGTGCCCAAGGCCAGACAGAAGGCGGCTCTGGCGTTCCTGAGCGACAACGTGATCACCACACCCCAGTGGCTGCGTCCGCAGGAGATCCTGTCACGCATTGGCCCCAGCACCGTACTGGCGGCGCGTCAGGCTGGTGTGGTCACGTCACTGCTCAGTAGTGCGCGGCTTGGCCGCATGGCTGAAGCCGAGCGGTATGACGCCGCCAGCGCTTATCCCGTGGCTGAATATCTCGGCGATCTCAAGCGCAGCGTGTGGAACGGTGCGTCGCCTGATGCGTCACGGCGACAATTGCAGCGGGTGTATCTGCAACGCCTTGATGCGCTGATCAGTCCACCCCCGGCTCCGGCGCCGCAACCGGGCGCGGGTGCACCCACCCGTCCCCTGCCGTTTGTCACCGCGCCAAACGTGGCACAAAGCGACCTGCCGGCGCTGGCGCGCGCGCAGCTGCGTGACATCCAGCGTGAGGCGCGCGCCCATGCGTCATCGGCCGGCGGCGCGGTCGCGCGTGCCCACTGGAACGACGTGAGCGACCGCATCTCACAGATACTCGATCCCAAACGATAGCCGACTACTCACCGGGCGTGCGACGCGTCCGGTGAGTACACTTCCCTTCATGTCGCTTCGTCGTCACCCGTTCACCTCGCAGCGTGAGCGCAACACGTATATTCGCGAGCACGCCCAGCGCATCGCGAGCACGGTCACGGTCCCGGCGGGACTCGCGCCCATCCCGGTGGCCGTGGTACCGGCGAACACCCGCGAAACAGAAGCGCTCCCCGAGCGAACACGGCGCATCTTCCTGGATCGCCTGCACTCGATACTCGGACGCGTCTTCGCCACGGTGCCCACCGACGGCGCCATGCCCACCGCGGAAGCGACGGCGGCGTTGGCGGATGCGTACCCGGACCCCAATGCCTCAACGGCCGCGACCGATCTCGAGGCGATACTCGGCCGCAGCTGCGCCACCTGTCGTGGTGAATGCTGCACCGCGGGCGGCGACCATGCGTTTCTTCGCGAAGACAGTCTGTTGCGAGTACATGGGCAAGACGACTCGCTCGACCAGAGCGCCCTGCTCGCGTCGTATGCATCGTATCTGCCCGTGCGACACTATCGCGGATCGTGCGTCTATCATACCACCGACGGCTGCGCATTGCCGCGCGCCATGCGTTCGAATCTCTGCAATCGCTATATCTGCGGCGGGCTCACGCAGCTCAAGAGCGCGCTGCAGGAGTCGGGAAGCGCGAGGGCGTTCGTTGGCGCCGCCGACTCGGTACATCTTCGGCGACTGGCCCTGATTGATGCACACGACGCCACGCCCATCGCGCTCGGCTGACGCGAGCGACGGCCGAACGACATCACCGCAGGGTACGCAGCCAGCCCTCGACAAGATCTCGCCGGTACCTCAACAGCACTTAACCGCAAAGTTCACGAAGATCGCCAAGCGACAGCTGCAGACGATCCCCGTCCCTTCGCGTTCTTCGCGAACTTTGCGGTAATGTGCAGTAAAGTGCCGTACGCGCTACGGCTGCAGCAACGGCAACACACTGAACCCCTGACTCGGTCCAATCGGCGTCACCGTCGTGCCCACCAATCGGCCGATGCTCGCCTTGTACACGCCGGCCGGCACCCGCTGCGGCTGACCGCGCAACGCCGCCGCGAGTCCACCTGGGCCACCGGCACCGCCGCCACCACCACCAAATCCACCAGCCGTTGTCCCAATCGCACACGACGTAAGCGCATTGGCGGCAGGGCGCGGGGCGCGTGAGGTCGTATCCGTCGCGGCCGCCGCCGCACCAGTACCCGCTTGCCCGCCAAACTGCGCCGAGAGCCGCCGTGCCGTCGCGCTATCCGGTGCCACGGGGTCGCTGTTGAGATTCCACGCAAACCGGCGAAGGCCAACGCTTCGATCGAGCTCACAGCGACGGACTTGCTTGCCACTGTTGTCGCTGATGGTCAACACCAACTTGGCGTCGGTCGGCAACGTGTCTTTCACGTTGTACGTGATCCATGCCCCCACCGGCGGATTGGGCGTGCTGAAATTGCCGCTGATCGCAAGCGTTCCGGCGGCGCCCGCCGGCGCGAGTCCGCCAGGCACGAAGGAATACGCATGCCGCAACGGAAACAGCCTCGCCGGCTCACTCAGGCTTTGCGGCGTGATGTCACGCAGCGCGGAGTAGTCGTCCAGCACATAGAATCCGCGGCCGAAGGTGGCCATGACCACGTCGCTCTCGCGCTTGTGCAACGTGACGTCGCGCACTTGCGTCACCGGCAAGCCGCCTTTGAGCTGCACGTACGACTTGCCACCGTCGACACTGGTGAACAATCCGAACTCCGTGCCCACAAACAGCAACTCACCATTCACGAAGTCCTGCGCGATGGCCCACACGTCGTGGCGTGCCGGCAGATTGGCGGAGATGTTCACCCACGTGCGGCCGCGGTCGGTGCTGCGGACGATATAGGGCGCATAATCACCGCGTTGCCAGTTGTTGAGCGTGACGAACACGGTGTTGGCATCGCGCGGCGACGCGTGCACGTCGCTCACGTACGTGAACTTCGGGACCCCGGGGAACGTTTCGATACGACGCCAGTTCCTGCCGCCGTCCTCGGTGACCTGCACCAATCCGTCGTCGGTGCCCACCCACAGCAGTCCTTCCATCACCGGTGACTCGTCGATGGCCACCACGTTGCTCAGGTCGGTCGTGGACGCATTCAGCGCGACCGAACCGCGAGGCCACACTTTGCCCATGATCGGCAGCGTATCGCGATTGAGTTGACGCGACAGGTCGGGGCTGATCTTCGTCCAGTTGTCGCCGCGATCATCGCTGCGATACACGAACTGGCTGGCGAAATAGAGGCGATCGGCATTGTGCGGACTCATCACGAATGGCGCATCCCAGTTCGTGCGATCACGTACTGCGGGAACGGCAACTGCGGGTGAGGGTACTGCAACTGCAGGTGAGGGTACTGCTACCGCAGGTGATGGTACTGCAACGGCAGCCGGGGCTCCCGAATCATCACCACCCGTCGATGCGGTGGTCGGTCGAATGCCCTGTCCGCGTCCCGTGCGCATGTCGAAGCGCGACAGTCCGCCATTCTGCGACTCGCCAAAGAACACGTTTTGGTCTTCCATGTGGCCGCGCGCCTGAAATCCGTCGCCGCCCACGATGTTGAACCAATCACTGTTGCGGATGCCCCACGTGTTGGTGGTGCGGGACGGGCCGCACTGCGAGAAGTTGTCCTGCGTGCCGCCGCACACGTAGTAGAACGGCTTGGCGTTGTTCACGCCCACCCGATAGTACTGCGTGATGGGCAGCGTCGCGTGAAACTTCCAGGTCTCGCCAAAGTCGTACGTCTCGTACAAGCCACCGTCATTGCCCAGCAGGATGTGGTTCTTGTCCAGCGGATCGAAGGCCATGGCGTGGTGATCGACATGCACGCCGCGGGATTCCCAGTTGGTGTTCGACCACGTCGCGCCGCCGTCGGTGCTGCGCGCGAGGTTGGTGCCTACTTCGTACAGGTGGCCGACGCGATGCGGATCGAGGAATAGCTCGCTGTAGTATTGACCCGTCCCGCTGGCAAACCAGTTCTCGCGCGCGGCCGCCACGCGGGCGCTGTCCGCCGCTGTCACCGGCGTCGCCGCGGCGCCGCCGCGACCACCGCCACCACCGCCTGCGCCACGTCCACCCGCTGCTTGCGCGTTCTTGCCAAAGCGTGACCACGTCGCGCCGTCATCCGTGGACTTGTACAGCCCCGATTGCCCGGCACTCGCCTCAAAGAACGCAATGATTTGCGTGGGTGAGGTGCGTCCCTCAATGGTCAGGGCCGCGCGCCCCACGTCGCCGGTCGGCAAGCCGGTGGTGAGCTTCGTCCAGGTCTTGCCGCCATCAATGGACTTGTGCAATCCACCTTCCGGACTGCCTCCGATGGCCTGACCGACGTGCCGACGGCGCGGATACGCCGCGGCGTACAACACATCGGCATTCTTCGGATCGAACACCACATCCGTAATGCCGGTATTCTCGCTGATGTACAGGCTGCGTGTCCATGTGGCACCGCCGTCGATAGTCTTGTACAGCCCCCGTTCTCCGCCCGCGGAGAACAGCGGCCCCTGCGAGGCGACAAACACCACGTCGGAGTTGCGCGGATCGATGATGATCTTGCCGATGTGCTCGGACAGCGCGAGTCCCACCCGCTTCCAGGTCTTGCCGGCATCGGTGGACTTGAACAGACCGTCACCAAAATGTGCACTGCGCTGGCTGTGATTCTCGCCACTGCCCAGCCAGAGCACGTTGGAGTTCTTCGGATCGATCTCCACGCAACAGAAGTTGTGCGTGCTCTGATCGTCGAACAGTGGCGTGAACGACGCGCCGCGATTGACCGTCTTCCACAGGCCGCCAAACGCCGTGGCGATGTACCAGGTGCTGGGATTGTTGGGATCGATCTTGATGTCGGCGATGCGGCCGGTCACCAGCCCCGGCCCGATCGAGCGCATTTGCAGACCCTTGAGCACGTCCGACGTGAGAGCCGGCGCGGCGGCGGTCGGCGGCTCGGCCTTGGCTGGCGTCCGCCCGCCCGTGCGCTGTGCCTTCGCGGCCCACGGAAGGGTGAGCACGGAGACGAACGCGAATGCGCTGGTCCGCCATATGGTGCCGGAACGCAAGTCGATCATGTCACGCGGGGATTGAGTGAAGGATGGAGACGAGTCGCCGTCTACCGTCTGCCGTCTACTGTCTACTGTCTACGCACACGCCACCTGCAACGCTCACTTCGTCGGCCGTACCGCCCGCAGCAGCGTCGCGGTCGCCTTCTGGCGCGCCGCCTCGCCCCGGTCCTCCCCGCGATACTTGCCGATCCGCACAATCACCAGGTCGTGCGACGGCACAATCCAGGCGCTCTGGCCGCCAGCGCCCAGCATGGCGTAGGCATCGCGTGGCATCGGTTCCGCACCGTCCCCGTTGACCCAGAAGAACCCACCGCCGTACACCGGCCGTCCGTCGGCCACCCAGGCCGGCGCCAGCGTGCGCACGTACGGCACGTACCCCGCCGGAAGCAACCGCTCACCATTCCACACGCCGTCCTGCAAATACAGATTCGCCAGCCGCGCCCAGTCACGCGCCGCGATCACCTCGTAACCCTGTCCGAGAAAGTTGCCGTACGGATCGGTGTAGATGATCGCGTCACGCATGCCGAGCTTGTCGAACAATGCGCGTGTGGGGAAGGCGTGATAATTCTCGCCGCGCTTTTCCGCGCCCAGTCGCACCAGATAGCTGGCCAGAACCGGATCGGTATTGCGGTACCGACCCACCGTGTTGGGCGGCCACTGTTGCGGACGCGTGGCGGCCCACTGATACGAATTTGCCGTGCCGGCATACAGATACAGATGATCGGGGTAGCCGACCTTCGGATCATAATCCGGATCTTGCGGCGCGCGCAGTCGCAGTCCGCTGGACATGCGCATGATGTCCATGATGCGGATCTTCTGACGACCGTCGCCCGGCTTCTGCCATTCCGGAATCGGTGCGGCCTGATCAAGCGTGTAGGTGCCCATCTGGATGAGGCGACCGATCAGCGTGCCGGTGACGCTCTTCCCCATCGACCAGCTTTCCAGCGGCGTGTGAATGCCAATGCCCTTGGCGTAGCGCTCGCCGATGATGCGTCCCTTGTACGTCACCACGAACGCCAGCGTCATCGCGGCGGGTGGGCCGAATCCTTCATCCATCGCGCGCGCCACCAAGGCGGAGTCGACGTTGGCGGGCCACGCCGCTTTCGGCAACACGTCGCCCATGGGCCACGGCGTGCTGGCGGCCGGCGGCAGCTTGGACGTCACGAGAGACGGCGTGAAGAACACCGAATCGGCTCCGAGCGGCAGGGCGACACACCCCTGACTGCCGTAGCGTTTCGCGACCCGCGTGACGCCGTTCTTCAGCGTCAGACGCACGGTCTGATGCGTACGATCAATGACCGTGTCCTTGACCTCCGACCGATACGCCAACGGTCCCGAGAAGAAGCCGACGTTCGCGGCGGCGTCTTTCGGATCGAGTCCGGTCAGGAAGACCGCCGCGCACAGCGTCGTGGCAAAGCCGGCCGTGTAGTGCGAGAGCGCGTCTCCCGGAGGCGCCGTCCATGCGCCCGGCAATTGCAGCGAGTCGCCCCGAGCGATCACCGCCGCCTTCGTGGCGACGCGCGGTGCAGGCGACTGTGACCGCAGCATTTCGCTGGAGAGTGCGCTGGCAAACGCCAACGCCAGGCTCACAGCAAGGCTCTTGCCGTATGGAGGAATAGGCTTCAGCATCAGGGATCCACGCGTAGGGTGAGCATCGGGACGCGACATAGGCAATTGACGCCAGGCCGTGGGTTTGCACCAGTCCGGCGCGAACCATTGGCACCTCCGTTAGGTCCAACATCTCATGAACCCTCACCGCCCTGCCCTCCGAACCCTGGTCGCGGCCACGTTGCTCCCGGCGGCCATTGGCCTCTCGCCGCAACGCGACATTGCACAGCCCAGTCACGCGTACCTCAATGGGCAATGGTTTGATGGCGTCGGGTTTCGTCGCGGAGACCGCTACGTCGTCGATGGCCTCTTCACGTCGCAGCGGCCCGCTCGGCTTGACCAGACCACGGACCTCGACGGTGCGTTCGTGGTGCCGCCGTATGGCGAGGCCCATTCACACAATGTCGAATCGAGTCGGTTTGACGCGGTATCTCGCATGCACCTCGCGCGCGGAGTCTTCTATGTCAAGAATCCGAACGCCCTGAAGCGATACACGACACCGCTCATGGGTCGCATCAACGTGCCGGGCGCACTCGACGCGACCTTTGCCTTGGGTGGGCTGACCAGTAGCGGCGGGCATCCCGTTGAGATTGCCGCACGCCAGATTGCGCGCGGCGCGTGGACCGCCGCCGATGGTGACGGTGGCTTCTACTGGGTGATTGACGACCTCAATGCGCTCGCGGCCCGATGGTCGAGCATCCTCGCTGAAAAGCCTGACTTCATCAAGACCTATCTGCTCTATTCCGAGGAATACAACCGTCGCCGAAACGACTCCACGTATCGGAGCTGGCGGGGACTTGATCCCGCCGTGTTGCCGCAGATCGTCAAGCGCGCGCACGCCGCCGGACTGAGGGTAAGCACGCACATCGAGTCCGCGCATGATTTTCGTATCGCACTCGCCGCTGGAGTGGATGAGATCAATCATCTGCCAGGGTTTCGACC
The DNA here is from genome assembly GCA_016720905.1 of Gemmatimonadaceae bacterium. NCBI lineage: Bacteria > Pseudomonadati > Gemmatimonadota > Gemmatimonadia > Gemmatimonadales > Gemmatimonadaceae > Gemmatimonadaceae bacterium. The sequence goes on from JADKJT010000007.1 coordinate 27,831, forward strand.
CGACCGCGACGATCCGCGCGGCTACGAAGATCTTGCGCGGTACATGCTCGCCGACGAGGATGCCCGTCGCGCGGCGCGGGCCGGTGTCGTGGTGGTGACCACGCTGGGCGGAATTCTCGAAATGCTCGACCGCGTTCCCGCGTCCAGCGAACAGGCACCATTGGCGTCCCGCACACGGGACATGCTGCGCGAAAACCTGAGGCGACTGCATCGTCACGGCGTGCGCGTCGCATTGGAAGCGACGAGTATGAGCGCACTGCCGATTTCGAGACCACGCACCTGGCAGCCCTTGGCGCGGTTGACAACCTGACGCTGCTCAAGTGGTGGACCGAGAATACCGCGGCGGCAATCTTTCCCGGACGGAAGATCGGCAAACTCACCAGTGGATACGAAGGTAGTTTTCTGGTCCTTGGCGGCAATCCGCTGGTCGATTTCGCGAACACCCGGCGGATTACCATGCGGGTCAAGCAAGGCATCATTCTCCCTCTGCTCTAGACAACATGCGCCAGACGCGCCGAGCGCTGGTCGTCCTCTCAGTGGCGGTCAGTTGGGGCTGTACGGAGAAGAACCCGTCCGCGCCGACTACACCACTACCGGCGCTGTCAATGAACAACGTCCACTATGGCGCCGACGCGCAACAGATCATGGACGTGCAGCTCCCCGCTGGTCGCAATGCCGCAACCGCGGTCGTCGTGTTCATCCACGGTGGCGCCTGGGAGGGTGGCGACAAAAGCGTGTTCTCGCCCACCGACCTCTCCAAGTTTACCGCACGCGGCTACGCGACGGTGAACATCAACTATCGACTGGCGAGTGTCCCGCTCAACGTGCACGATCCGATCTTGTCGGACGACGTGACAGCCGCACTCGACTATGTCGCTTCGCACGCCAACGAGTATCACGTGGCCAGTGCGACATTCGCCGTGGTCGGACACAGCGCCGGGGCGCATTTGGCATTGCTCGCCGCCTACAGGTACAACAGTCAGCGCCGTATCAAGGTGGTGGCGAGTCTCTCCGGTCCCACCAACTTCGTGGACCCGGCGTTCCTGGCGGTGCCGTCAACGCAGGGTATCATCGAACGGTACCTGGGCGTGACGTTTGCGGCGCAGCCCGCACGATGGACGGGCGCCAGCCCCGTATCGGTCGCCACCGCCACGTCACCACCAACCATCCTGCTCCACGGACGGTTGGACGCGTTGGTGCCGTACCCGCAGGCCGAGCAATTGAATGCTCGACTGCTCGCCCTGCGCGTGCCGATCGACTATCGCCTGTTCCCCAACTACAATCATGATCTCAACTACGTCACCCTGAACCACTTCGGCGACGACGTGTGGGACCCGACGCTGGCCTGGTTCGCGACGTACCTGAAATAAATCACGGCTCTTTTTGAACCGCGAAGTGCGCGAAGTGCGCCAAGGACCGGCAAGGATCAAAGTCGCGAACTTTGCGCACTTCGCGCACTTCGCGGTTCAATCCACCGTACCAGTGTTTGGGAAAGCGGAGTGGGCGGAGACGTTCCACCCACACGATTCCACGAAGAACCCAAATCAGTCGGGCGTAGGGGCCTTCTGCTTCTCCCACACGAACCGTTTCAGGAACACCCCCATCCGGTCGAACGTGTCGATCCAGTTCTTATGCAGCATCGACTCGTGCAGATCATCCGGCACGACAATCAGCTCATGATAGACACCGCGCGCCCGCAGCAACTGCACCAGGCCTATGGTCTGCGCGAAATCCACGTTGCGATCATCGTCGCCGTGCACCAGAAACACCGGTGACTTCCACCCGTCAATGGCGCCCACCGCCGACGACTTGAACGCCAGGTTCGTCGAATCGATCACGTTGCCGTACAGGTGCACACCGGCCAGATCGGCGCCCGCGACAAAGATATCCGAGTTGCGCGCCAACGCCTGCGACGTGAGCAGTCCGCCGTATGACAGCCCCCAGATGCCCACACGTGTCGGATCGACATCGGCGCGTCCCTGCAGATACTTCGCGCCCGCGATCACATCCTGATACTCGGAATTGCCACCGGCCTGGGTATTGGGCGCGGTGCGGAAACTGCGACCGTAGCCCACGCCACTGCGGTAGTTGATGGACAGTACCACGTAACCCTGACTCGCCAGCCACTGGTTCACCGCGTAGGCCCAGTGGTAGAACTGCATGTAGTGATAGCCCGGCATCATCTGTCGAACGGGTCCGCCATGCACGAAGATGATGGCCGGCCGCCTGTCGCCGGCCTTCATGTCCTGCGGGATGAACAACGTGTTACTGATGTCCAGACCGTCGGCCGCCTTGGTATGCACCACCTCGGGGACCACATGCGCCTGCGTGGGGAAATCCTTCCCGAGTTTCGGGAAAATGACTTTCGGTGCGCCGCCCGACGTGGGCACCAATGCAATCGACGCCGGTGTCTTGGCGTCCATATAGATCACCGCCACCTGCTTCCCCGATGCCAGCGGTTGCGGATAGGTCTCGATGCCGTCGCCCGTTGAAATGCGCGTCGGTGCGCCGCCACTGGTTGACACCGTCCAGATGTGCCGACGTTCGATGTCGCTGGCATTGGTGCAGTAGAACAACGTCTTGCCACCGTCACGCGAAAGCGCCAGCGAAGTGGCGTTCTCGATCAACCCGTCCGTCGTGGTCAAACGCACCGGCGTGCCACCACTCAAGCTGATGGCATACCAGCGATCCCATTCGTCCTTGGGGACGGTGACCGGAAGGATCACCTGATCACCCGCCCACACCATGTTCGCCGCCGTCGTGAAGACCGAGTCCCGCAGTGCGTTATGCCAGAATTCCTTCGCCGCACCGGTGGTTGCATCGGCCACCATCAGCGAGAGCGTGTGTCCACCGGCAAACGTGGCCGCGTAGAAGCCTGGCGAGCGACGCAGACTACCGCGCGAACTATCCTGCCGCGCCGCGCCGAGTCCGGCGCCGGCCCCCCCGCGACCGCCGCCGCCACCGCCGAATCCGCCACCGCCGCAGCCGCTCGACGGGTTGCCAGGCAGACGCGGCGCGTTGGGATTGGCCGCCGGGCCCGCGGGATTCCCGATGCCGCCTTGGCCATTCTGCGCCTGCAAACCAAACGGCGTCCCTGGACGACGATAGAACGCGATGCGCTTGCCATCGGGCGACCACGTCGGTCCCCCATCGCAATCCACACTGGGCGACACGTACGTCGCCTTGCGTGACGCCACATCGTACACAGTCACGAACGCGTGATTCTCACGATCGGAGACAAACGCAATCTTCTTGCCGTCCGGTGACCAGGTTGGCGACCCGTTGCGTCCCCATTCGCGAATGTAGGGTATGCCGCCCGTGTCCATCATCGTCACGGGGCCCGTTCGCACCACGCGGGCACGAAAAATCTGACCGTCCTTCACGTACAGGACAAAGCGACCATCGGGCGACAACTCTGGCGACGCGCCTTCCGCCACACGCCACGAGGGACCGCCCGTGGTGCGCACCGCCCAGATGGCGCGCTCGGCGCCGTCCGCGCTGTGCGACGGATTCGCCACCCAACCAAATCGATTCGGAGCCGACCCCCGCACAAACGTGACGATGGACCCATCGTCGGAAATCGCGACATCGGTCAGGTCAGTGCCGTCGTCCTGCAGATAGTTCGTCAGGCGCACCGCCTTGAAGTCCGGTGCGGCGGCCGTATACACATTGCGCATCCCCCGATCATACGCCATCCACGCGATGCGATCGGCCTTCTGGGCCGACACCAAGGTGAGCGGCGACGCCGGCGACATGAACGGCGCGATCGACGGTACCGCCTGGGCGGTAAGGGTGGTCGGCATCATTGGCAGCATGGCGACCAGGAGCACAGACGTGGAAACGGCAGTCAGTGTGCGCGGCATCAGAGTCCTCGGTGGGGTGGCGTTCTGCCACAACATACGGTCCTTTTCACGACGGCGCGACAACCACTCCCTGCAACCAGCACATGTCACTTCGGTTTGCCCACGGCTTGGCCGTCCCCTTCGCGTTTGCCTTCGCGCTCACGGTCGCACATCCCTCAGCGGCGTCCTCGCAATCGGCCACCGGTGTACGGGGCGCCCCCGATAGCATCGCCGACTTTGGCGGCCTCGTCAGACGGCTGTCCAACACGGGTGGCTATTTCAATACCGACAACCTCATTTCGAACGAGCAGGGCTATCAGCAGGTCCTCGGGGCCATGGATCGGCTCGGGCTGCGCGGCGGCGCCTACATCGGCGTGGGACCCGACCAGAACTTCACCTACATCGCGCGTCTTCGACCGCGGATCGCCTTCATCGCCGATATCCGCCGCGACAACATGCTCCAGCACCTGATGTTCAAGGCGCTGTTCGCGCGGGCCAGAAACCGCGCCGAGTTCCTCGCGTTGTGGACCGGTCGACCGGTGCCGACCGGCGTCGACCGGATGAGCGACCGAACCATTCAGGCGCTGGTGGGGTGGATCGACTCGACGCCGGTGAGCGCCGAAAGCGCGCAGCGGGCACGAGCCAGTGTCCGCGAGCAAGTGCAACGCAGTGGCGTCGCGCTTCTCGGCCCAGGATCTGGCGACCATCGGGCGCCCCCCTTCCATGACGCGTTCATCACCGACGGCCACTCGCTGCACTTCACGACCGCCGGCGCCGCAACCGTACTATCCGTCACTGCGTCAGTTGATTCTCGAGCATGACGCGAGCGGGCGCCTCCGCGGGTTTCTCGCCAGTGAAGACGACTATCAGTTCCTGAAGTCCATGCACCGGCGCAATCTCATTGTGCCGATCACCGGTGATCTGGCCGGCGCGCAAACGTTGCCCGGCATCGGTCGCTTCCTTGGCGAAATCAATGAGCGCGTGTCGGTGCTGTACGTATCGAACGTCGAGGACTACCTGTTGCAGGACGGCACCTTTGGCAGCTACCTGACCGGGGTGCGCGCGTTGCCCCGGGACAATCAGGCGGTCGTCATCCGCAGCTACTTCGGCAGCGGCTACGGCCACCCGGAAGCCACTGCGGAGTACCACGCCACCCAGTTGCTGCAAAGCCTCAGCGCGTTTGTCGCCGACACGGCGTTGTTGCGACCAATGCGCTACCGCGAACTGGTGAATCGCAACTGGATTCCCCTGCGGGAGCCATGATGCACGGGGCGATGACGCGTCGCCTGGCGGCTCGCTGCTGATGCGCGCGCCGACTTTCACGCAACGGTGCCGCGTCGTGCACAACCGCTGGCCACAGGGTTCGGACCCGGCGCCAGGGTGTTGCTCGATGCGCACAATGCGTATCCGGAACGCGGTCAATGGGCCGACCGCATCGAGCGCGCATTGGCCACCGGCACGCCGCTGGCGATCGAACAGGATCTGCATTGGACCAGGCCTGCCGGCAGCACGGCGTTCGCGTCGGTGGTTGCCCACGACGATGACGCCCTCGACGGCGCGCCCACGCTCGAGGCGTACTTCTTCGATCGGATTCGTCCGATCATGGAGCAGGCGCTCAGCGACAATCGTCGCGACACGTGGCCGCTCATCGTGCTCAATCTCGATTTCAAGGACAACACCCCGCAGCATCTCGATGCCATTTGGACGCTGCTTGGCGAATACGAACCGTGGCTGACCACCGCACCGCGTTCGGCGTCGCCCGCCCTGGCGGAAGCGCTGACCGTCGGACCACTGCTGGTACTGACCGGTGCCGACACCGCGCAGCGTCGGCGCTTTCACGACGACGTGCCCGTCGGTGCGCGACTGCGCGCGTTCGGGGCCATTCCTCCCGCGGCGATATCCGGCACCACAAAAGGCCAGCGGACGCGCCGCGCTGTACGCATGTCGGCGGCACAGCACATCGTCCCGCAGGCCGACAACTACGCGCGCTGGGTGAATTTTCCCTGGAGTGTGGTCGAGGAAGGCGGACAGAATAACGCGCGCGGATGGACCGCGACCGATTCGGCGCGCCTCATGTCACTGGTGCAGCGCGCGCACGAGAACGGCCTGTGGATTCGATTCTATACGCTCGACGGCTTCACGAAAGCGGAGGATCACGGGTTCTCCGCGTCCTACAATTTCGGCACCGTGCAGGCGGCGCGCGCACGCTGGCGGGCGGCCATCTCGGCCCGAGTCGATTTCATCGCCACCGACCAATACGAGGCGTTCTCCGCGGCGCGGCACGACTAGTCCGCATCATATGCGGGCGTGTAAGAAAAACCAGAACGCCGGACGGGCATGACCCCCCGTCCGGCGTTCCGACGTTCTTTAGCCTCACCCGCCGACGGGACGTCTCCCGTCTCCCGTCTCCATTCTCCCGTCTTCCCTCACTGGATCTTCCCCACGCCCAACGCCTTGTTGAGCGCCAGAATCGCCGCATCCAGTTCCTTCCGCAGCACCTGGTACCGCTCAAGCGCATCGCGGCCCACCTTCTGATCGCCGCGCGCCGTCATGCTTGACAGGTACGTGATATGCGCCTGCAGTCCCGGCTTGCCGTAGCGCACCGGCTGCGTATTCAGCACGTCCGAAACGGCCTTCACTTTCGTGAGTGTATCGGCCGCAGCGCCCGCCGCGCCCTTCAGCCGCGTTTCTGCGGCCCGCGCGCGCTGGACCGTAGCGTTCGCATCCGCCACCAACGCGCGCATCCGTGTGTTGTGATCGTACTGCTCCTTGAGATCGGCCACCGTGACGCCTTCCGAGGCGAGGCGTGGATCGATGAGCACCGTGAAGGGCACCGTCTGCGTCACGCTGCCGACTGTCAGCTTCGCTTGATACTGGCCCGGCGGTGCGCCGAGTCCCGCGGCCGTCGACACGTTCCAGACGAAGCGATTCACACCAGCGTTCTTGGTGACGATGTTCGACGGCGCACCACCACCGCCTCGGCCCGGACGACCTTCCGCCATCGCGGCTTCAGGGTCATCAGGATCTCCGCCGCCGCCACCGCCACGACCGCCACGGCCGCCACCGGCCGGCGCGGTTGGCATGTCGCTCCGGTACGTGGCCATGGACTTGCCGGCCGCGTCAAGGATCTCCATGCGCACCGTATCACGCGGCACCGATGGCAGAAAGTACTCCACCTGCGGGCCGAGTTGCGCGGCCGCCGTCGCGGTGCGGTACCCGTCGCGCGGCTTGAACAGCGTGACCGCCTGCGTGGAGGTCTGTGGCGTGATCTGATGCAACGACGAGAGATTGTCGATGATCCACATCGCCCGACCCTGCGTGGCGACCACAAGATCCTTCTTGTGCACCTTGATGTCGTTGATCGGCACATTGGGCAGGTTCAACTGGAACGACTGCCAGTGTCCGCCATTATCGAACGACACGTACATCCCGAATTCGGTGCCGGCGTACAGCAACCCCTCGCGACTCGGATCCTCGCGCACCACGCGCGTCGGCGCATCGGCGGGAATGCCGTTGGTGCCGTCCGTCAACTTCTTCCACGTGGCCCCGTAATCGTCGGTGCGATAGATGTACGGCGCGTAGTCCCCCAGCAGATAGCGGTACACGGCAAAGTACGCCGAGCCTTTGCGATGCGGCGAGGTCTCGATCCATGCCACGCGACCACCCCACTCCAGCCCCTTGGGGGTGACGTTCTTCCAGGTCTTGCCGTTGTCACGCGTCACGTGGAACGGGCCGTCGTTGGATCCTGTCCAGATGACCCCGGGTTCGAGCGTCGACTCCGTGATCGCGTACAACGTGCTGAAAAATTCCTCGCCAGTCACGTCGCGCGTGATGGGCTCACCACTGGCCCCTTGGCAGCATTTCGGAAACGCGGTGAGGTCGGGCGAAATCTTCTGCCATGTCACGCCGCGGTCGACCGTGCGATGCAGGTACTGCGACCCGTAGTACAGCACATTCGGGTTGTGTGGCGACACCGCCATCGGTGAGACGCGCTGGAAACGGTAGATGAGGTCTTGTCCCGCATTGCCGTACAGCGACTGGCCGCCCACCCAGTAGTTCCGGGTCTGGCCGCTTTCCGTGTTCATGTACTGGTACTGTCCCTTGCACGACCCGTAAATGATGTTCGGCAGCGTGGGGTGCGGAATGATCGGCCCCGTCTCACAACCGGGGCCTGTGCGCACGATGCTGGTGGCGGGATCGGTGAACGCCGCAACTTCATACGTGGAGTTGTCCTGCTGTGCGGCGTACAGGTTGTACGGAAACTTGTTGTCGATCCAGACGCCATAGAATTCGGCCGTGGGCTGATTCTCCTGCGTCGACCACGTGCGGCCGCCATCAAACGAGACATTCGCGCCGCCATCGTTCGATTGGATCATGGTGTTCCCGTTGGTCGGGTTGATCCAGATATCGTGATTGTCGCCATGCGGCGTGCGCAGGGTGGTCATCGTCTTGCCGCCGTCCACGGATTTCCAGGAGCCTTCCGCGCCAGCGTACACCACGTCGGCGTTCGTGGGGTCCGCGCCCAGGGTGGTGTAGTAGAATGGACGCTGCGTGAGACCCGCCGTGGTGTTCACCAGCGACCAGTTGGCGCCGGCATTGTCCGATCGATACAAGCCGCCGCCAGGCAATGCCTCCACCAGCGCGTAGATGCGCTGCGGATTCGCGGCGGTCACGGCCATGTTGCCCTTGCCGATCAACTCGGACGGCAATCCGGCGCCGCCCTTGGTCCACGTGTCGCCTCCGTCGATGCTCTTGAAGAAACCGCCGGCCCGCGAGCCCGAGATAATGGTCCACGGCTTGCGTTCGATACGGTTCATCCAGGCATACACGACGTTGGGATTGCCCGGCTGCAGCTCCACGTCCATCGCACCAGTGCTGTCGTTCATGTACAGCGTCTTCTTCCACGACTTGCCGCCGTCGGTGGTCTTGTACACACCACGATCGGTGTTGGGCTTGAAGATGTCGCCGTAGGCCGCCACCCATGCCACATCGGGATTGGTGGGATGGATGCGCACGGCGCCGATCTGTCCCACCGTGTACAGGCCGATGAACTGCCACGACTTGCCGCCGTCATTGGTGCGATACACGCCGCGCCCCGTCGACACATTGCTGCGCACACCGTCAGAACCCGTCCCCACGTAGATGATGTCGGGATTCGACTCGGCCACGGCAATGGAACCGATCGATCCCAACGGAATCTTGCCGTCGGTGATGGGCTCCCAGCTTTCGCCGCCGTTCGTGGTCCGGAACACGCCGCCACTGGCCACACCCATGTAGAACGTGCGCGGTTGCGACGGCACGCCGGTGACACTGGTCGCGCGGCCTCCGCGCGAGTGGCCGGCCAGTCGATAGCGCAGCCCGTTGAACAGCGCACCGTCCACGGACGCCATCATCGGCGCCTTGGCGGCTAGACTCCTGCCCGCTGGGGCCGCGGGTTTGGCAGCAGCTTGTGCGCGCAGCGCGGTCGGCAACAGGGCCAGCGCAGAGAACAGTCGAATCGATCGGTTCGTCATGGTGTGACTCGGTGAATGCTGCTGAAGAATGAATCGCAGGGTTCAAACAGCCCCCGGAACCGCGCCTGCAACTGTTCCTGAATACGCGCCACGCACCAGAGATGCTGCCCCCGTACCTCTCCCGTCTCCCGTCTCCCGTCTCCCGTCTTAATTCCTCCCCGTCACCTTGATCTCAATACTCCTCCACCGCCCCTGCCGGAACCGCACCACACTCAGCAGCGCCCGCAGCCCGTGCCCGATCACAATCGCCATCCACACGTCGCTCGGTACCAGTTGCCGGCTCAGCTGAATCGCACTCAACATGCCGATCGGCACCGCAAACTGCGAGATCAGCGAGATGTAAAGCGGACTCTTGGTATCGCCCGTGCCCTGCAGGCCACCGGTGTACGTCAACGCCGTCGTGATGAACAGACCGGAGAGACTCAGGAAGCCCAGCAACTGCACGCCGATGCGCACCACATCGGGTTGCTCCATGCCAAACAGCGCCAGCAGCTGGGTGGGGATCGCCAGGAACATCAGTCCCACCGTTGCCGCAATCGCCAGTCCGATGCGGGAGGCGGTCCGCACGGCCTGCGCACTGCGATCGGGGTGACCGGCCCCCATGTTCTGCCCCGCCACCGCTGAGGCAGCCCCCATGAGGCCCACCGAGGTCCACGTGACCAGCGAGAACAGTTCCGTATAGGCAATGGCGTACGCGGCCTGCGCCTGGGCACTCGACGCGGTGGATCCGACAAAGCGAAGCAACAGCACGCCGGCGATGTTCATCGCGATGCCCTGCAACCCGGTCGGCAGCCCAAACCGGAACAGCGAGCGAATGATCTCCCAGTCCGGGCGCCAGGTCACATGGCGGAAGTCAATCACCCAGTGGCCGCGAAACAGTTGCGTCATCGAATAGATCGCGACGATGCCGCCAGACAGCGCGGTGCCCATCGCCGCACCGGCAGTGCCGAACGACGGAATGGGTCCCAAACCGCGAATGAAGATCACATTGAAGCCGATGTTCATGGCGGTCATCGCAATGCCCAGTCGCAGCGGCGTCTTGGCGTCGCCGGCCGCGCGCAGTCCGCCGCCCAGCATGAAGAACATCATCATGCCGAAGTTGAACACGAACATGATGCGCAGGAACGGCAACGCTTCGGCCTGCACAGCGGGCGCGGCGTTGATCATGCCCAGCAACGCCGGTGCCGCGAAGTAACCCACGGGCGCCACCACACCAATCGACAGCGCCAGCGCCACCAGGAACGCCTGGGACGCCGCGCGATTCACGGCGGTTGCATCGCCCGCGCCGGCAAAGCGCGCCACCAGCACTGCCATGCCGGTGAACAACGAGGCGAGAAAGACCACCACCACCAGGAAGATCTGAAACGCCACGCCGATGCCGGCATTGCCGTTGAACCCCACCAGGTGACCAACCATGATATGGTCGATCATGCCCTGCAGCCCGCCAATCACGTTTTGCAGCACGGTGGGCCACGCAATCTTCCAGACCGCGGCGCCGATCGGCCCTTCCACAATGGACCGATCGAACTTGCGTGCGGGGGGTCCGCTCTTTGCCGCTTCGCTCACGCGGCCACTGCGCTGCGGCGCACCAACGTGAGGATCGAGTACACCGCAACCGCTTCGTCATGCTGATTGCGCACCTCGACATCCCACTCCACCACACCCTGCGGAATGCCACCCTCCGGCGTGTCCTTGGCGGTCTTCTGCTTCACCGTCAGGCGCACGTGAATCGTGTCACCCGGATACACCGGTTTGGTGAACCGCAATTTCTCCATGCCGTAGTTGGCCAGCACCGGTCCCAACGCCGGATCCACGAACAGCCCGGCCGCCGCCGATACGATGAAGTACCCGTGCGCCACCCGTCCTTCGAAGACGCCGTTGGAACGCGCTTCGTCGTCATTCATATGCGCGTAGAACTTGTCGCCACTCAGTTCCGCAAACTGCACCACATCATCCAGCGTGATGGTGCGCGTCCCGGTGATCAGCGTATCGCCCACCTGCAGTTCATCGAACGTCTTGCGAAACGGATGCACCGTGTCGGTGGTCTGTGCCGCGCCCGTCGTCCATTCACGGGTGATGGCCGTGAGCACGCTGGGACTTCCCTGAATCGCCGTGCGCTGCATGTAATGCAGCACCCCGCGTCCGCCGCCCATCTCCTCGCCGCCGCCGGCACGTCCGGGTCCGCCGTGTACCAGATTCGGCAACGGCGAACCGTGACCCGTGCTCTCCTTCGCGCTACTGCGATCGAGCACCAGCATGCGCCCATGATACGCGGCCGTCCCCAGAATCACCGTCCGCGCCACCGCTGCATCGGCCGTGACCAGCGACCCGCACAGCGAACCGCGTCCGAGCTTGGCCAATGCCACCGCGTCGTCCAGCGTGCGGTACGGCATGACCGTGTTGACCGGACCGAACGCTTCAATGTCGTGCGGTTCGTGGTGACTGAAGGGGTCATCGCACACCATCAGGATGGGTCCGAAGAACGCCCCCTTCTCCCGGTCCGCACCCACCACCGCGAAATCACCACCGCCGTACACCAATTCAGTCGCCGAACGAATCCGGTCGGCGTTCGCACCCACGTCACGCACCTGTCCTTTGCTGGCCAGCGGCCCCATGCGCACGCCTTCCACGGCCGGATCGCCAATCGTGGTCTTCTCCAGACGTCCGCGCAGCGCCTTCACCACATCCTCTTCCATGCCGGCGGGCACGATGGTGCGACGGATGGCCGTACATTTCTGGCCGGCCTTGCCCGTCATTTCGCGCGTCACTTCCTTGATGAACAGTTCAAACTCTTCGGTGCCCGGCACCGCATCGGGCCCCAAAATGGAACAGTTGAGGGAGTCCGCTTCCATGTTGAAGCGCACCGAATGCTCGACGATGGCACGACTCTCCTTCAGCATCTGCCCCGTCGCGGCCGAGCCGGTGAACGCCACTGCGTCCTGCTCGTTTACGTGCGACAACAGGTCGCCGGCACTCCCGCAAATCAGCTGTATTGCGCCTGGCGGCAGGATGGCCGAATCGATCATCGCGCGAAACACCGCTTCTGTCAGAAAGCTGGTGGCAGTGGCCGGCTTCACGATGCACGGCATGCCTGCCAACAATGCCGGCGCCAGCTTTTCCATCATGCCCCACACCGGGAAGTTGAACGCGTTGATGTGAATCGCCACGCCTTCCAGCGGCACGCAAATGTGCCGACCCACAAAGGAACCGGTTTTCGACAGCGGCTCCGTGGGCCCTTCCACATGGAACGTCTCGTTGGGGAACTCGCGGCGACCGCGACTTGAGTACGCGAAGAACGTGCCGATGCCGCCATCGATATCCACCCAACTGTCGGCCTTCGTGGCGCCCGTCGCGGCCGAGAGGACATAGAATGCGTCCTTGCGCTCCATCAGGTACTTGGCCAGCGCCTTGAGCATCGCCGCACGCTGATGAAACGTCAGCGCCCGCATCGCCGGCCCGCCGACCGTGCGGGCATAGTCGGCCATCGACTTGAAATCGAGACCGCCGCTGCCGGCCTCGCCGATCTTCTCGCCAGTGACGGCGTGAAACAGGTCGGCGGTCTTACCGGTCCCCTGGACCCACGCCCCATGGGCGTAGTTCATGAGCGTCAACATGCGCGTTCCGTAAGAGAGTTCACGTGAATGGCGTTCACACGGTGCCGGACTTCGTGTCCAACCAATTCTTCAGGATGCCGGACTGGGTGGGGCGGTTGGCCGGCAGTTCGCGCAACGGCTCGACGACGGTCCACCCGGCGCGCATCGCGGCCGGCAATTGCTGGTACAGCTGCGTGCCCGCCGACTTCCACTCCAGCATCTCGTCGCTCACGTCCTTCACGATCTTTGCCGGATTGCCCACCACCACCTTGCGTGGCGGGATCTCCATGCCGGTGGGCACAAAACAGAGCGCCCCCACGACACAGCCGCTCCCGACCACGGCGTTGTCCATGATCACCGCGTTCATCCCGATCAGCGCGTTGGCGCCGATCCGCGCGCCATGCACGATGGCGCCGTGTCCGATGTGGGCGCCGGCCTCAAGCACGACCACCACGCCCGGGAACATGTGGATGGTGCAATTCTCCTGCACGTTGCAGCCATCCTCAATCACGATGCCGCCCCAGTCGCCGCGAATGGCCGCGCCCGGACCCACGTAGACGTCGCGACCGATGATCACGTTACCGGTCACCGCCGCTTGCGGGTGCACGAATGCGCTCTCGTGTATCACCGGCACGAAACCGTCAAACGCATAAATCATGACGCCAACCTACGCGCGTTCCAGGATCATCGCGAACCCCTGCCCGACACCGATGCACATCGTGCACAACGCGTAGCGCGCCGAACGCCGCTGCAATTCGCGCGTGGCCGTCAGCGCCAGCCGCGCGCCGCTCATCCCCAACGGATGACCCAGCGCAATGGCGCCCCCGTTGGGATTCACCCGCGCATCATCATCGGCCACACCCAGTTCCGCGCAAACAGGCCAGTCCCTGCGCCGCGAACGCTTCGTTCAGTTCGATCACATCCATCTGATCGATGGTGAGCCCGGCGCGCGCCAGCGCCAGTCGCGTTGCCGGCACCGGCCCCATCCCCATGATGCGTGGCTCGACACCGGCCGCCGCACTGCTGACGATACGCGCCACCGGCGCGACGCCCAGGTCGCTGGCCATGCGCGCGGACGCCACCAGCAGCGCGGCCGCGCCATCGTTCAGTCCCGATGCGTTGCCGGCCGTGACCGAGCCGCCCTCGCGAAACGCCGGCTTGAGCCGCGCCAGCGTCTCCATCGTCGTATCCGGTCGGATGAACTCGTCCTCCGTGACGAACACCGGGTCGCCCTTTCGCTGCGGCACTGGCACGGGCACAATCTCCTCGACAAATCGCCCCGCCGCTCGCGACAGCGCCGCCCGGCGCTGGGACCGCACCGCGAACGCGTCCTGGTCGGCGCGTGTCACGCCATACTGCGCGGCGACATGCTCCGCGGTTTCTCCCATCGAGTCGGTGCCGAACAGTGACTTCATTTTCGGATTGACGAATCGCCAGCCCAGGCTCGAGTCGAACAACTGCATGTCGCGCGCAAACGGCGTCGCGCCCTTGGACAGCACATACGGCGCGCGCGTCATGCTCTCCACGCCACCGGCGATGAACAGGTCGCCCTCGCCGCTGCGAATGGCGCGGGCCGCACCGGCCACCGCACTCAGCCCCGACGCGCACAGCCGATTCACCGTTTCACCCGGCACCGTGTGCGGCACACCCGCCAGCAGCAGCGCCATGCGCGCCACATTGCGATTGTCCTCGCCCGCCTGGTTCGCACAGCCCAGAATCACATCGGCAATCCGCGACGCATCGAGCGTCGGATGTCGCAGCAGCAGAGACGAAATCACGTGCGCCGCCAGGTCGTCGGCACGAACGGCACTCAGCGCGCCACCGAGGTTGCCGATGGGCGTGCGCACGCCGTCGAGAATGAACGCGTCAGTCATGGAGTCGGGAGATGGGGTCGGGCCGTGCGATATCCGGTGCCGCGAAAATGGCCAACCGTCACGTCGTCCTGATTGCGCACGGTCACCACACAGAATGCCAGTCGGTTGCTGGTGCTGTCTTCGGTCGCCGTCGCCGTCAGCACATCACCGGGACGCACCGCCACGGGAAAGCTGACAAAGCAGTCAATGGCCACGCTGAGAAATCCGCCGGCGTTGATCGCAAACGCGAACGCGCTGTCGGCCAGCGAAAACACGATGCCGCCGTGTGACGTGCCGAAACCATTCACCATCTCGTCACGCACCGTCATGCGCACGACGGCGTGTCCCGTCTGCGCCTCGAGAATCTCAATCCCCAGCCACTGCGAGAACGCGTCGGTGCCCATGAGCTGATCGACCACGTCGCGGGCGGGACGAATCGGCGTGTCATCCATCCAGCAACCGTCCACCGGGCTGTCGTGCGACCATCCGGAGGCGGGGCGCCGGGCGATAGCGCGGATCGCCGAACTCGCGCTGCAGCCGTTCAAGTTCGTCCAGCACGTTGGCCGGGCCGATCTGGTCGCCCCACGACAGCAATCCGCGCGGATAGTTGACGCCTTTCGTCATCGCCGTCTCGATGTCGGCAGCGCTCGCGAGACCCATCTCCTCGGCCGACACCGCCTCGTTCACCAGCATCGCCAGCACTCGGTTGACGATGGCCTGACCAAGCGCTGAATCAGTGACCGCCTCTGGCGCCGCCGCGCCCTCGTCGTAGCGGTAGTATCCACGCCCCGACTTCTTCCCCAGCCACCCCGCTTCCACCATCCGTTGCTGTGTCACCGATGGCCGATACCGCGGGTCGTGAAACGTGTGTTCGTACACCGAGCAGGACACCGCGAAGTTCACATCGTTGCCGATCATGTCCATCAGCGCGAAAGGCCCCATGCGAAATCCACCAAGGGTCGTCAACGCCCAGTCGATCGTCGCCGCGTCGGCCATGCCCTCGTCCAGCATGCGCAACGATTCGCCGTAAAACGGACGCGCGACGCGATTGACCAGGAAGCCGGGTGTGTCTTTGGCCGTCACGGTCGTCTTCCCCCATGATCGCGCCAGGTGACCCGCCGCGTCGGTCACCGCCGGCGACGTCGAAATGGCCGGGATGATCTCCACCAGCGGCATCAATGGCGCCGGATTGAAGAAGTGCACTCCCACCACCCGTTCCGCATGGGTGCACGCGCCACCAAGCGCGGCAATCGACAGCGACGACGTGTTGCTTGCCAGCATGGCCTCCGGCGACACCACCGCTTCGAGCGCGCGCAAGAGCGCCTGTTTCGCGGCCAGTTGCTCCACGATAGCCTCGATCACGAACCCGCACGTCGACAGAGTCTGCAAACGCGCATCGTCCACGCCATCCACATAGCGAATGCGCGCCAGCACCGCATCCGCCTCGGCGCGGGTGCGACGGCCCTTTTCGACATCGCGCGCCAGAACACCCGCATGTGAGGCGCGAGCCTTGGTCAGCGCCGACGACTGGGCGTCCGCCAGCCACACATCATGTCCGTGCACCGCCGCGACCTGGGCAATGCCGGCGCCCATCGCGCCCGCGCCGACGACACCGATTGCCGGGAGTGTCATGCGCCGCGATACACGGGTTTGCGCTTCTCCAGAAACGCGCGCACGCCCTCTTCATAGTCCGCCGTTCGACCGGCCTCGTGCATCGCCTGTGCCTCAACCTCCAATTGCTCATCCAGCGAGTTGGCGAACGAGGCGTTGAGGGCTCGCTTGGTCAGCCCGAATCCGCGCGTGGCCTGCGTCGCCAGCGTGTGCGCCATCGTATAGGCCGCCTCCATCAACACCGCGTGCGGCACCACGTCCCAGATCAGTCCCCACTCTTTCGCTTTCGCCGCCGGGACTTTCTCCGCCAGGAAGAACATGCCGGTGGCGCGTTGCACCCCCGCCAATCGCGGCACAAAGAACGTCCCGCTGGTATCGGGAATCAGTCCCAGCTTGGCAAAGCTCTCCACAAACACCGCATCTTCCGCGGCAATGGTTATGTCACAGGCGAATGCCAGGTTGGCGCCGGCACCGGCAGCCACGCCGTTCACGGCGCAGATCACCGGCTTCTCCAGATGCCGTATGCCCCGAATGATCGGGTTGTAGCTCGTCTTCACGAACTCGCCGATATCCGGCATTGGTCCGTCACCCTGGGGCAATGCTTCTGCCAGATCCTGCCCCGCACAGAATCCACGGCCGGCGCCCGTAATCAACACGGCGCGAACCAGCGGATCATTCGCGGCATGATGCAACGCGTTTTGCAGCGCCTGCGCCATCGCCCGGGTGAAACTGTTCAGGACGTCGGGACGATTGAGCGTGAGGGTCAGCACCCCGTCACGCTGGGTCACCAGCAAGGTTGGCTCGCGCGGGATACCGCTCGCATGATCACTCATGCCGGGGAAGTTAGCGGGCAAATCGCCCTCCGGCGCCCTCTCGCGCGGAGTCGGGTTGAGTTGTATGGTAGACGTGTTATCCCGCCCAATAGCCGCTCGAGCCCCTGTTCCCACCCCTTGGCTCGACGCTGCCGCGACATGTCCCACCCGACCTGAGGAGTGGCCGCATGGAATCGACGATCGTGAACTGGCTCACTGGTATCGGCAACACGGCATTCGCGTGGTCGCTGGGGATTTTTCTGGTGGTGAACGGTGTCGCCGCGCTGGCGTTCATCCTGCGCCGAGACCGTGCACTGGTCAACCGGTGGACCGGACGCGTGCTCGCCCTTGACCTCCTGCTGCTGGGGACCGGCGTCGGCGTACCGCTCATGACCACGATGGCGCGGATGACGGTGTCGGTCGTCTCGGCGTCCTTTGGGGCGTCCGGAATCGGGGTGGCCTCGGTAGACGGGGCGGTGCAGCTGGAGCCGACCGGGAAGTGACCGCCTGACGGCTGGGGCGGTCCATGGGGACGGTTGTCCAGTTCCCTCCCCCATCTCGCCCGGCGAGATTACCGCCATGTCGTCCTCCCCCACCCGCGCGCCTGCATCCCCGAAGCGCGCCGCAGCCCCCGCCCCGCGCCCGGGCTTCGACTGGCGTCGCATCGCCTACCATACCCTGGCATCGCGCGCCCTCGACGACGTCGAGGAAACCACGAACAGGAATCGCGCCTCGGTCCCCAAAGATCACGTGGTCCTGTATCAGTTTTCCGCGCGCGGACATGACATGGCCCAAACCATTCTGGGCTCGCTGCTCACCGGCGCGCGCGATGGAGCCGGGGCCTACTACCGGTCGCGACCGTTCCTGCTCGCACTCGGACTTCCGCTGGATGATGCCCTGGGATCCCCGCTGGGCCGCGCCGGCGGATTCAGCGATGGACGCGATATCGGCGTCGTCTGTAATCTGCCGAATCGCGACGGGCCGGTGGTGCTGCCCATGTCCGGTGACGTGGGCTCGCAGTACACGCCGGCCGCCGGGTGGGCGCAAGCCATCACCTATCATCGCGACACGCTGCACGACCCGCGCTACGAGGGGTGCATCAGCGTCGCACTCGGGGGCGACGGATCGGTCGCCACCAATGGGTTCTGGGCGTCACTGACCATGGCGACCACGCTGCAATTGCCGATGCTCTTCTACATCGAGGACAACCACCTCGGCATCTCGGTGAGTGGCGACATGCAGACCCCGGGCGCCGACATTGCCCGCAACCTCGCGTCGTTCACCAACCTGTTCATCCGCAACGGCGACGGGTGTGATCCGCATGATGCCGCCGGCAAACTGGGCGAGGCGGTGGCGCACGTGCGCGCCGGAAAGGGACCCGCACTGGTCCGTTTGACGGTACCGCGATTGTCGAGTCACTCCGGGCCCGACAATCAGAAGGGCTATCGCACGGACGACGACATCGCCGCCGACGCGGCGCGTGATCCACTGCCGCGACTGCGGGAGTATCTCGTCCCGTCCTTCATGTCGGCATCCGACTGGACGGCGCTGGAAGCAGAGGTCGCGCGTGATGTCGACGTGGCACTGCAGTCCGCGCGTTCGCGACCCGTGCCGGATGCATCGCGCATCGCACAGTATGTATACGAGGACAGCTCCGCCAACGGTCCGGAAGCGCTGGGCGGACTTTCGCGCGCCGAACGTGCCACGCTTGGCGGAACCAATGTGGCGCGCGATGACGGCGACATGTTGCGTTTCGCCGAGGCCATTCGCCGCACGCTGCGACACGAGCTCGCAATCAATCCCAAGACGGTGGTGTTTGGCGAGGACGTGGGCCGTAAGGGCGGTGTGCATCTCGTCACGGAAGGATTGCAGAAACAGTTCGGCGTGGATCGCGTCTTCGACACCAGCTTGTCGGAAGAGGCCATTGTGGGGCGGGCGGTGGCCATGGCTATCAGCGGGCTGATGCCGGTGGCCGAAATTCAGTTTCGCAAATACGCCGACCCCGCGACCGAGCAACTGAACAACTGTGGCACCATGCGCTGGCGCACCGCCAATCGGTTTGCCGCGCCGATTGTGGTGCGCATGCCCGGAGGATTCGGCAAGGACGTCGGCGATCCGTGGCACAGCCTGAGCGACGAAGTGCGTTTCGCGCATGCGTATGGTTGGCAGGTGGCCATCCCCTCCAACGCCGCCGACGCCGTGGGGTTATTGCGAGCCGCCATGCGCGGCGCAAACCCCACCATCTTTTTTGAACATCGGTCGCTGCTCATGACTGGCGACGGCAGCGCGCGCTACCCCGGTGACGACTACGTGCTGCCCTTTGGTCAGGCGCGCGTCGTACGCCCGGGATCGGCCATCACGGTGGTCTCCTGGGGGGCCATGGTCCATCGCTGCGCCAAAGCGGCCGAGTCGTTCAGCGACCAAGTGGAACTGATCGACCTGCGCACCATCGCGCCGTGGGATCGGGACACCGTGCTGGCGTCGGTGCGCAAGACACATCGGTGCCTGATCGTGCACGAAGACAACCTCACTGCTGGCTTCGGCGCCGAGATCGCTGGCGTGCTGGCCAGTGACGCCTTCTGGGATCTCGATGCCCCGGTTGAGCGATTGGCGCCGCGCGACATTCCCATGCCGTACCACCCGCAGCTGCTTGAAGCCGTCCTGCCGGATGTCGGGCAGATTGTGAATGCCGTGACGGGACTCCTCGCCGTGTAACAGGCGGCCCCTCGAACGCGCGCCTGGTCCCCACTTTGTCCGGAATTGGTTTACTTTGTTGGTTGACCGCCAATGAAAGTCGCGGTCCGGCGGGCACAGATCAGCTCGCTAATGTCTCTCCTTCACGAGGTTTTCATGAAGAAACAACTCGTCGGACTAACACTGCTCGCCGCCGCGCTTACGGTGTCGGCAGCGCAGGCTCAAGGTCCCATCTCGAAAGTCGAGGTTGGTGCCTTCGGCCATTATACGAAGCTGGACGACAAGCTCAAGATGGATAACCCCATCGGCATCGGTGGCATGCTCGGCATCAGCGTGTATCGGTGGCTGGGTGTGGAAGCCAATGCGCAGTACGGCCCCACCAAGGCCAATCGCACGCCCAACGAAGACATCAAGTACAGCCCGTATCGTGGACTCGTCACCCTGACCATTCCGGTTGCCTCCAAGGCCGCGCTGGTGCTCGGTGGTGGTTACGTGAACTCCGTCTACAAGGGACGTAGCACGGCCAACGAGTACGAGGATGGTGTCTCGGCGCTCGTGGGCCTCAAGGTGTGCGGCAGCGGACGCTGGGGCGCGCGCGTTGACGGCATCGGCGATTTCAATCCGTCGCCGAACGAACAGGAGCTCACCGGCACGTCCAAGAATCTCGGCGTTCGCGCCGGTGTGACGTACGCGTTGCGCGGTGCGTGTGCGGCCGAGTCGGAGAAGTTCGACTGGTCGCTGGCCATTGCGCCGGCCACCGCCACGGTGGCGCGCGGTGCAAGCCGTCAGTTCGCGCTCAGCGCGGCGGACATGAAGCAGCGTCCGATCGAAACCCGCAAGGTGAACAACCTGGTCTGCACGTCCAGCGACGCGAGCGTCGCCACGGTGGACAACACGGGCAACGTGAAGGCCGTCAAGGCCGGCACGGCGACCATCACCTGCAAAGGTCTGGTGAAGAAGCTTGAGCGCAGCACGTCGGCCTCAGTCACCGTACCGCCACCAGCGTGGACGTTTTGCATTGACGCCGCCGGCGCAGACGAAGAACGTAGGTGAGACGGCCACGTATACCACCACCGCGACCGATGCGGACGGTGTGAACCTGGGCGCCGCCACCAGCTGGGCATCGTCGAACCCGGGCGTGGCCTCGGTCAGCAACGGCACCGTGAGCTGCGTCAGCGGTGGCACCTCCACCATCACCGCCACCAAGACCGCGTACGGCAGCAGCAAGAGCGCCACGGCCACGATCACCCGCATCGCGCCGCCGCCACCGCCCACGGCCATGGTCCGTCTCGACAGCACGCATTTCAATTTCGACAAGGCCACGGTGTTGCCGGCCGGCGACGCGCTGTTGCAGACCGTTGTCGACGCGATGAAGCGCGACGCGAGCATCCGCGTGTCCGTGGAAGGTCACACGGATTGGTACGGCGACGAGAGCTACAACAACAAGCTCGCCACCAGCCGCGCCACTGCGGTCATGGCGAAGCTCAAGAAGCTGGCCGGCAAGGATGTTGCCGCCGACCGCTTCTCGATGGCTGGCTTCGGCGAACAGTGCATCATCGTCCGCGATGGTGATCCCGATCCGAATCCGCCGCGTCCGCGTGTCTCCGCGGCCAACAAGGCCAAGCAGGCGCCGAACCGCCGCGTGGAAATCTGGCAGTTGCTGGCCAACGAGTCTGGTTCGCCCAGCTCGTGCCGTGCGGATTCGCAGCGCAACGGCCGCGTGCCGTTCGCCTCGATGAAGTAAGCAGTCGCTGGTTGCCGGAACGGAACGGCCCCGCATGCGAAAGCATGCGGGGCCGTTGTGTATTGGGGGACGCGCTCAGAACGCCTTGAACTCGTCGAACGGCTGCTTGCAGCTCTTGCACACGTGAATGGCCTTGCACGCCGTGCTGCCGAACTCGCTCTGCAAGCGCGTGTCGGCACTACCGCAAAACGGGCACACCACCGGCACGCGGGCGCGCGTCAGCGTGATCAATCCCTGGGGTTCCGCGCGTCCGGGCGGGGCAATGCCGTACGCGCGGAGTTTCTCGCGCGCCCCGGGGCCAATCCAGTCGGTCGTCCACGCGGGTGCGAACACCGTATCGACAATCACCTCGCGCACACCGTGAGCGACCAGCGCGCTCCGGATGTCGTCCTCGATTTCGCGCATCGCCGGACAGCCGGAGTAGGTGGGCGTCACCGTCACGCGCACCACGTCCCCGTCCACCACCGCGTCGCGCACAATACCCAGTTCCACGACGCTGATCACCGGCACCTCGGGGTCCTTCACCTCATCGAGGATCGCGTACACCGCGTCTCGGGAGAGCGGCGCGGCCATCGCCATCAGTCGGCTACCACGTGGCACCCGGATGTGATCGTGCCACAATCTGCATCTCCGCCAGCATGTGGCCGAGATGTTCCGTGTGTCGGCCACGGCGACCGCCGCGACGCATGGCACCGTCGGCGGGCACGACCAGCGTGGCCCGCTGCATCACGTCGGCCACCATGGTGCGCCACCGGGCGCGTATGGCGTCGAGATCCACCGCGATGCCCTGCGCCGCGAGTGCCGCATCCACGGCGTCAGACTCAAACAGTTCGCCGGTGTAACGCCACAACTCGTCCAGCGCCTGTTGCGCGCGCGCGTGGCTCTCGTCGGTGCCGTCACCAAGTCGAACCACCCACTCGCTGCTGTGCCGCACGTGATACTTGTCTTCCTTGAGGCTCTTGGCGGCGAGTGCCGCGACGCGTTCGTCCTTGGCACTCGACAGCGCGTCCCACAGCAGCACGCTGTACGCGTCGAACAGGAACTGCCGCATCATCGTGAAGCCGAAGTCGCCGTTGGGCAGTTCGACCAGCAGGCAATTGCGGAACTCCACGCCTTCACGGAAGTACGCCAGCGCGTCGTCGCTGCGCCCCTTCCCTTCAATGGCGCCGGCCAAGCCGAGCAAGCCGCTCGCGTGTCCGATGAGATCGAGCGCGATGTTCGACAGCGCGATGTCTTCTTCGAGAATCGGGCCGTGTCCGCACCACTCCGACATGCGATGCCCCAACACGAGTCGATCATCAGCCAGACGCAGTACGTACTCGAACAGCGGATTCTCGATCGTTGGCGTGCGCGCGCCGGCAACGTTGGCGGTGGACGTTGGTCGTGCCAACGGCGTATCGATGTCGTCGCTCAAAAGACGCGCACCCCGCGCGGCACCTTGTAGAACTGCGGATGACGATACGCCTTGTCGTTGCCCGGATCGAAGAACGGTCCGTTGTCACTGGGCGCTGACGCCACAATCGCCGTCGACGGCACCACCCACAAGTTCACCGCCTCACCGCGGCGCGTGTATACATCGCGCGCATTCTGCAGCGCCAACTCGGCGTCGGCCGCGTGCACACTGCCCGCATGTTCAAACGGTTCGCCGTGCGCGCCCTGCGTAAACACTTCCCACAGCGGCCACGAGTTATCGGTTTTCGTCGCGTCTGCCATTACGCCGCCACCGTAGAAGATTTCGCCTGTTGTTTTTCGGCGTACGCGTTCGCGGCCGCGCGAACCCACGCGCCGTCGTCGTGCGCCTTGTTGCGCGCTTCCAGTCGTTCGCGATTGCACGGCCCGTTGCCGGCGACCACATCGAAGAACTCGGTCCAGTCGATCTCGCCGAACTTCCAGTCGCCGCTCGCTTCGTCGTACACGAGATCCGGATCGGGCAACGTGAGCCCAATCGCCTGCGCCTGCGGCACAGTAAGATTCACAAACCGCTGACGCAGTTCGTCGTTGGTTTTGCGCTTCACGCGCCAGCGCATCAGCTCCTCCGAGTTGGGCGAGCTGCCGTCACTGGGACCGAACATCATGAAGGCCGGCCACCAGAAGCGATTCACCGCGTCCTGCACCATGGCCTTCTGCGCCGGCGTGCCGTTGGCCAGCGTGGCGCAAATCTCGTAACCCTGACGCTTGTGGAAGTTCTCTTCCTTGCAGATGCGAATCATCGCGCGGGCATACGGCCCATACGACGCCTTCGCGAGCACCGTCTGGTTCACGATCGCCGCGCCGTCCACCAGCCAGCCGATCACGCCCATGTCGGCCCACGACAGCGTCGGGTAGTTGAAGATGCTGGAGTATTTCGCGCGGCCGTCGTGCAGCTGCTCGACCAGCTCATGGCGATCGACGCCCAGCGTTTCGGTGCCGCAGTAGATGTACAGCCCGTGACCGCCTTCGTCCTGCACCTTGGCGATGAGGGACATCTTGCGCCGGAGGCTGGGCGCCCGTGTGATCCAGTTGCCTTCCGGGCAGCATGCCGACGATCTCGGAATGCGCGTGCTGCGACATCATGCGGGTGAGCTGCTTGCGATAGCGGGCGGGCATCCAGTCCTTGGGCTCGATACTTTCGCCAGCGGCGATGCGAGCCTCGAAGGCGGCAACCAACGCCGGGTCTTCCGCGGGGACGGCCGGTTTCTGTTCCATGCACAGCAATCTACTGGCTCCGGTTGGCAGCGGACAATTGCATCGGGGAGGGTGGACGGCGTCCGGACGCTGTAATTTTCCGTATGTCTTCCTCCGAAATCCCCCTCGTCACGCCGGCCGTGGTCACCGCCGGCGGTGGCACCGTCCAGACCCACGTCGCCGATGGCATCGGGCGCATCGCCTTCCATCATCCCAAGGGCAATTCGCTCCCTGGGGCGCTGCTGCGGGAACTGGCCGATACCGTCACCCGGGTCAGCGCCGATCCGGCGGTTCGTGTCCTCCTCCTGTCCAGCGGCGGCACGGGCCCGTTCTGCGCCGGCGCATCATTTGACGAACTCGTCGCCATTTCGACGGTGACGCAAGGCCAGGAGTTCTTCAGCGGATTCTCGCGCGTGATCCTGGCCGTGATCCGCAGCCCCAAATTCGTGCTCACGCGCGTGCAGGGGCGCGCCGCGGGCGGGGCCGTCGGGCTGGTGGCCGCATCCGACCTCTCCTTCGCGGTGGCGTCGGCCTCGGCCAAGTTGAGCGAGCTGGCTATCGGCATCGGTCCATTTGTCGTTGGACCGGTCATCGAGCGGAAAATCGGACTCTCGGCCTTCAGCGCGATGGCGGTTGATGCCGACTGGCGTGACGCGGTGTGGGGCGAGCGTCACGGATTGTACTCCCGCCTCTTTGACGATGCCGGCGCGATGGACGCGGCGCTCGAACTGGAGCTTCGCAAGCTGGCCGCGTGCAATCCCGACGCGATGACACAGCTCAAGCGGGTCTTCTGGGCCGGTACCGAGTCGTGGGATACACTGCTCGCCGAACGCGCGACGATGAGCGGAACGATGGTCCTCTCGGAGTTCACGCGACACGCGATCGCCAGTTTCAAGGGGCGCTGATCATGTTCCGAAGTTTCCGTGTGCCGGAGCGACTGTTTGCCTTTGCGATGTGGGCCATTTCGCTCGTGTTCGCCGGATTCCTCATCGGGTTGGGCGGCAAGCTGGTAGGTGATCTTCCCGGCGTCGATCAACAGGTGTCGATCGAGGAGTTCGTGGATCCGGCGCAACGCGCCGTGCTGCGCACGACTGCGGATTCGCTGACCAGGGCGCAACGGGTGTCGCAGGATGCGAAGGAGCGCGCCGATCAGCAGCTGACCATGGCGCGCAACGCCTACACATCGCAGCGCGAGGCGTTCGACAACTGGATCGCCACGCGCAAGGCCACCACCGATCCGGCGCAGGATCCCGAGGTGCTGGCACGCACGCGTGCCCTCGACGGACTCAAGTCCAGTGAACGACGTGCCGAGGAGCAGGTGGAGCAGCTCGACGCCACGTTGCTGGCGGTCTCTCAGGCCGGCGAAGTGAATCGCGAGGCCATCAGCGCGCTGTCGGTCGCGGCCGACGACCGATATCAGCGCGCCCGATTCGTGCAGGAGTTGCGGGTCTTCGGCATACGCCTGGCGCTCACCTTGCCACTGCTGATCGTCGCCGGCTGGCTTGTCGCCCGCAAACGCAAGAGCGAGTACTGGCCGTTGGCACGGGGATTCGTGCTCTTCGCCGTGTTCGCGTTCTTTGTCGAACTCGTGCCCTACCTGCCCAGTTATGGCGGGTACGTGCGATACGGCGTCGGCATCATCGCCAGCGCCATCGCCGGCATCTACGTGATTCGCGCCATGCGTCGCTATCTCGCCCAGCGACAGCAGGTCGAACAGCAGAGTGAGACCGAGCGTCGTCAATCACTGGCCTACGAGGATGCCGTCAAGCGCATTGGAGGTGGCGTGTGTCCGGGTTGTGAACGGGCGATCGTAGGCGGCATGCAGAACCCTTCCAACTTCTGCGTGCATTGCGGTCTGCGCTTGTTCGATGAGTGCGGACGCTGTGCGACACGGAAGAATGCGTTCTTTCCGTACTGCCCAACGTGCGGGGCTGCGGCGACTGGGCTGGACGGGAGACGGGGGACGGGAGACGGGAAACCGGCACCAACGACGGCGGGCACCGATCCGTAGATTCGTAGGTCTCTCGACAGCACCCCTGTCAGACGCGATACTGGTCGGGTGTTGGCTCGGCCCTGCCTGATCTCCCCCCCCATTCCCCTACCTCCATGCACACTCCGCTTCGCCTCTCCCTCGCGCTCTGCTCCGCCGCAGTCATGCTCGCTGCATGCGGCGGCTCATCCGCCAAGTCAGGCTCACAATCCCCGTCGCCAGCCGGCGGCGGTGCGGCCAACAAGGTCCCGGCCAAGCCGGCCGCTGTGACGCCCGCCAACATCGCCATGGGTGATTCGATCTTCAACAACGGCAGTTGCCAGCGTTGCCACGGCAAGGGCGGAATCGGCGCCCCCAACGGACCGACGCTCGACGGCAAGAAGTGGCTGCAACTCACCACCGGCAGCTTCGACGAGATCGTCGGCATCATCACCACCGGCGTCCCGGCGGAGAAGATCAAGGACCCCACGCACAAGAACCCGATGCGCGCACGTGGCGGCCCGATGAACCTGACCGATCCGCAGGTCCAGGCACTGGCGGCGTATGTGTATACGTTGACGCATAAGTGAACGCTTAGTACCGAGTACCGAGTACCAAGTACCAAGTACCAAGGACTCAATGCCCACCGTTCTCGTCGCGCATGGCGCCCTTGGCAGCGCCGCTCAGATGCAGCCCGTCGTCGATGCGTTGCGCGCATTCGGCGGCGGGCGCATTCGTGTGGAGGCGTTCGAGTTCCCTGGCCATGGCGTCACGCCGCTTGGTGATGTCGACCTGTTTCAACTGACGCACTTTGTTGACGCCATGGCGCACGCGGTCAGCGCGCTGGGCACACCGAAGCCCCTGCTCTTCGGCTACTCGATGGGCGGCTACGCTGGACTGGCGCTGGAGGCACGTGCGCCAGGCACATTTAGCGGGATCGTCACGCTTGGCACGAAGTTCGAGTGGACACCGGAGAGCGCCGAGCGGGAGGCGCTGCGCCTGGATCCGGTGATGATCTCCACGAAGGTGCCGAAGTTCGCCGCCCTATTGAACGAACGCCACGCGCTCGTGGGCGGATGGGAGTCGGTGGTATGTCGCACGGCGGCCCTGCTGCGCGTCAATGGCGGTTCCCCGTTGCTGACCGTTGAGGTAATGGAACGTATCGCCGTTCCGGTGTGCGTTGCCGTCGGCACCAAGGACGACACCGTGAGTGTGGCGGAGTCGCGGGCTGCCGCCGACGTCATGTTGAATGGGCGATGGTTCACACTGGACGACGTGCCGCACCCTATTGAGCGCGTGCCCGTGTCGCACATCATCGAACTCGTCTGGACGCTGCTCGACACCGAGGCATAGGGATGTCGCGACACACTCCACTGCAATGCATTCAAGACATTCAGCCGCTTCCCGGCCGGACTATCGCCGGGTGAGTCGGTACAGCCGAACCTCGGGGACGGCCTCGTTGGGATCGACATAGCGTCCAAGCACGTAGTCGCGACCGGCTTCGTAGAGCTCGAACGCCGTCGGCAACGCAATCGTCGCCAGCATTGTTCCGGTGGGCGCGAACACGGTCCATCGCACGGTGGCTGACGACGCGCGCGGATAGTCCTGCACCCAGAGGTTGTCGTCGGCATCGACAATCAACTCGCGCGTCGCTGGGAGATTCTTCGGCAACGGCATCGACGCGTAGTCACTCTCGACGCGACTCCGTGCGCGTTCCCCAAGCGCGGCAATCTCCGCCTCGCGCGCGGCGACAAGGTCGGCGGCGGTCGCTGCAATGCGGGGACGCCGAACCGCCAGCGAACGCAGCGCCTTCCCCTGGAGATCGAAGACCAGAACCTCGAAGCTGTCGGCCAGAGCCACATAGGCCCTGGCAGAGCCAATCGCCACGCGTGGTTCGCGCCCCAACGGGTAGGGTCGAGGGCCAAAGCGCTCCGATCCGGGAAACTCGCCCAAGAGTATGGGTGGCGTGGTATCTGCGCTCGCGATCAAATATGGATACAGTGGACGGTGGAGTCCCCCGTGCATCGTCGGCTTGGTCTCCCATCCCATGACCACCAACTGCAGTCGCGCATTGCAGCCCACCCGATAGATGGGAGCCTTGATGCGAAACGCCCGCACGAACTGGCCACCCGTGCTGAAGACAGAGAGCTGCGAGCCGACAATGTCGTTCGCCACCAACGAGTCCCCGCAACGAAGCAGCGGCGCGAGGTACGAGACCTCACCCGGGCCTTTCCCTTTGCGCCCGAACTGCTTCACTGGCAGTCCACTCGGCGAATACTCGCGAAGCGCCCAGTCGCCAAGGTCGCCAACCACTACATGGCCATTGGGCAATCGAGTGGCACCAGCCGGAGCCGTGAAGATGTCCGCGTCGGAGTTGCCAACGCCAAGCCGCAACATTGGTGATGGCTGAATTCGCCAGGTCGCACCCTGTGCAGTTGCCACGGCTGGCGACAACTGCAGTGCGGTGACGACGATCAGAGCCGCGCCGACCGTACCCCGCGCCAGCAACGAACCGTGGGATCGTGACCCGCGTGCATGAGCCACTCGCATCTCCGTCGTAAGACATGATCACGCTGCATGCTTCTTCCGCCCTGACGGTGCGTCTCCTGCCCCTCTGCGCGCCATCACCATCACATGAATTCCGCATTAGAATTCCATGACGAGGCGCGAGCCCCCTGAAGCGTGCGCCACCGCGATTCACCTCTCACCGACGGCCTCATGTATTCCAGTCCCAGTGAATTCGCCCGCGATTGGCATTTCGAGTCTCAGGGCACGCAGAAGGTGCTCGACCGCCTCACCGATGCGTCACTCGCGCAGGAAGTGTATCCGGGTGGACGCTCCATCGGTCGACTGGCCTGGCACATCGCGCAAACCATTCCCGAAATGATGTCGCGGACCGGATTGCGCATCAGCGGCGTGGGCGAACATGAGCCGGTGCCGTCCAGCGCCGCCGCCATTGCGAAGGGATATCACGCGGCGTCCGCGTCATTGCTGGAACAGATCGCCGCGCATTGGACCAACGCGACGTTGACCGAATCCGACGACATGTACGGCGAGCAATGGACTCGCGCCGAGACGCTGTCCGCGTTGTTGCGCCATCAGACGCATCATCGCGGGCAGTTGACGGTACTCATGCGGCAGGCCGGTCTCACCGTGCCCGGCATCTATGGTCCCACCAAGGAAGACTGGGCACAGATGGGCATGGAGCCACCACCCGTGTGACGCCTATGGCAGTCCCTTCTCAAACGAGCCGCTGATGGTGATTGGCGGCTCATTGGGATTGATCACCGACGGCTGCAAGGTGGCCGTGAAGGTGCCCTTGATGCGTGTGCTGGTGACACTCGTGATCACCACCGTGCCCGCACTGGTGGCATTGGTGCCGCCCCACACCTTTGACGGCGCGCTGCTGGTCACCTGAATGGTTCGCGACGCGCCGGTGCCTAACGCATAGGTCGCCGTCCCGGTGTATCCCGAGATGATGAAGTTGACTGTATACGCCGTGTTGCTCCCGGCGATGGTCAGCGTGCCTGACGACGGCGCGGTCACCGAGACGACGGTGGCCGCGTTGAACGGGTTGCCGGCAATCGTTCCGGTCACCTTGTTCGACGCGCCATCGGGCACCACCAACGTCGCGGCGCCATTCACTGGCACGTCGAATTCACCATTGGTCACCACGCGCGTCGTGGTGACGGCCTGTCCCAACTGCGGCGTGGCACTGTAGCTGAACGTCCCCGCAATGCGCGTCGCCGATACCGCGCTGATAGTGACCGTGCCAGCCGCGCCGGTCAGCGGCGTCGACCACGTGGACGGACTCGCCGTGATGGTGGCGATGCCACCAGCCACCGTCCCGGTGACGCCAAGCGGATATGTGCCGGGGACACCGATGGAGTAAAACGTCAGCGACATGCTGGTCACGCTTGCGCCAACCTGCGAGCCCACAATCGTGAAGATGCCGCCCGCCGCCGACACCGCTGACGACGTGGTGCTGGCCCAATTGACACCGTCGATGCTGGCCTTGAATGCACTGCCCACGGTGCCGGGACCGGTGGATCCCCCGCCACCGCAACCGCTGAGGAGCACGACAACGAACGCAGATGGCGCGCAAACTGTGGAGAGACGACGACGCATTGGCATCAGAAGGCTCGCGAAGGGTGATTCGGGAACAGTCAGAAGTGACCACGGATTTGCACGCCCGTCCGCCCATTCCCGTCAATGAGCGGCGCAATGGAAAAGTCTGCACCGCTCTTCGCTGGCGCGCCACTTCCCCCGCGCCGCGTTACAATCGACGCCCCTTTCTGCGAACGACTGGCGAACAGGGCCGCTTCGATTGCCCCGGCCAGCGTCAAACCAACGGCCGCCGCGATCGCCGGCGCGAAGTAGGGACGATCGGTGGTCGACTGCGTGTACGGCGCAGGGGCGCCGTTCGGGTCCACATAGGGGATTTGCTTCACCGTCGTGGTTTGCGCGAGGGCAAACCCCGCTGAACTGGCGACCGCCACCAACAACACCACGCCGCGCACGGGGCGGCCAGTATAGAACTGCCCAAATCCCGGCACGATGCCGCGGGTGAACGCCATGGCGGGACCAAAGACCGGTCGGCGCAAGGTCTCGATCGCGCGACCCACCTCGACGCGATCGTCGACCGTGGGCGCTGCGGCGCGATACTGCTCAAGGTCCTTCAAGGCCTCGAGTCGCTTGCCAGTGGCGGCCACAGCAAGTCCGCGATTGAAGTACCCCTCGGCGGCGGTCGGCGCGTTGCGCACGACATCGTCAAACGCGCGCACGGATGCATCGTATCGTCCGTCATCGAACAGGGCGAGTCCAAGTCGGAACGCCACCTGCACGTCCTGCGCCCGCTGCTGGGCGGGACGCGGAACCAGTTGGGTCAAACGCGAGCGCACATCGGCCGCCTCTCGGCCACCCGGCGACAACGTCAGATAGCGGCAATACTCGGCCACTGCCTTGACCGTGTCCGTGAGCTCTTCGTGCGCGCGCGCCAGATCGTACGCCACGCGCTCGTCACCTGGGTTCAGCACGGCAGCACGGGCAAACGCATCACGCGCCGCCGTCTGGTCGCCGATCAGTGCCGCTTCTTGTCCCGCCGCCGCCAATCGGCGCGCCTCCGCGTTGTCGCGGCGAGCCACCGCGACTTGCCCGGGCGGGACGATGTCACACCCCGGGGCCGCGCCAGTGGTGAGTGTCCGTTTTGGCGTGAGTGCCTGTGCCGACAAGGACGACGACGCGCCCCCGAGGAGCACGATCCACCCAATGAGCATCGCACACGACATGTGGCGCGCGGCGTGCCAACAAGCGCGCCGGATGGTGAGCGGCTTAGCGAACGGTGATGAGCGTAGACGCACTGACTCCCTCCGATGTGGCGGTAATGCGAACCGTACCAACCTTGAATCCGACCACGAGTCCCGTGCTCGACACAAATGCGATACTCTCATCGGCTGAAGTCCAGATGATCAGTCGACCGGTCAACGCCGTGGCGCTGCCGTCGCGTGGCGTGGCGGTGAGTTGCACCGAGCCAAGCACCGCAATCGACGGATCCAACGGCGACAGCGATATCGACACGATGGCGGGCAGACTCACCGTGACCGTAGACGTGGACGTCACGCCGTCAATAATGGCGACCACGATGGCGGTCCCCGGAGCGAGCGCTGTCACCAGTCCGTTCGCACTGACACTGGCGATGTTCGGCGCGCCACTCGTCCAGGTGACGGAGCGGCCAGAGAGCACCGAACCGCCCGCCGAACGGGCGACCGCCGTCAACTGTTGTGTCGCACCGATCAACAGTGCGGCCGACGCCGGCGTGATCTGTACCGATGCGACCGGTACGGGAATCACCACGATCGTCGCCGATCCCGTCTTGCCTTCACTGGTTGCCGTGATGCGTGCCGTTCCAGGAGCGAGTGCCGACACCACTCCCGACGCATTCACGCTGGCCACGGCGGGAGCATCGCTCACAAAGGCCACCGGGCGTCCGGTCAGCAGGTTGCCTTGCGCGTCGGTGATTTGCGTGGCCAACAGCTGTGTACTGCCCACGATGATCGTGCTGGAACTGGGCGTGAGAATGACGGTACTGGCCAGACGCGCCAACACAACGACCGTGGCCGTTCCCACGCGTCCTTCACTCGACGCGGAGATCGTGGTCGTTCCCGGCGACAAACCGGTGACGACACCGATCGACGAGACGGACGCGACATTGACGTTGCTCGAACTCCAGACCAGCGCGCGCCCGGTCAACACCACATTGGCCGCATCGCGCAACACGGCCGTGTGCGCCGCCTCCGTACCGATACCTAGTGTATCCACCGATGGAGACACCGTCACGGTCTGCACGGGAGCCACGGTGACCGTGACCGCCGCCTGCCCGGTGCGACCTTCACTGGTAGCCGAAATGGTTGCAGCGCCGGGCGAGACCCCGGTGACGCTGCCCTGCGCGTTGACGATAGCCACCGCGAGATTGCTGCTGGCCCATACAATGGCCCTGCCGGTCAGTGTCGCACCCTCGGCGTCGAGTGTCTGCGCCACCAGTGGCGTGGACACGCCGACCCGCATGGAAACCGTTCCCGGCGTGACTACCACGGACGCGACCACGCGCGCGGTAACGGTGATTCGAGCGATCGCGCTTTTGCCAAGCACACTCGCGGCGATCACACTCTCCCCGGGAGCGAGTGCCGTGACGACACCCGTCGTGGACACTGTGGCAATGCTCTTGTTGCTGCTCGACCAGGCTATCGTGCGCGCGTCGACGGTGCCACCCGCCGCATTCAGCGGTCGCGCGACCAGCGTAACCGTGGAGCCGGCCCGGACACTCGCCGTGGGTGGCGTGAGTTCAACGGAGGCGACCGGATTCACTTCGACCGTCGCCTGCGTGCACGAGGTTATGAGCACGGCACTCAGGATCGCAGACAGGACTGTTCGCGCGCGGGTGACCAGACCGTTCATCATGGCGTCACCGTCACGGTCCCAGAGATGATACTGAGCGCTGGCGTCGTGGTTTCGAGTTTCAACGTATGATCGCCATCGCCCGTGATGACCAGGTTGGTGAACGTGGCCACCCCGTTTACGGCGTTGACCGTGGTGGTGCCGGTCAGTGCGCCGGGGCCCGTCGCAATCGAAACCGTCACCGCCAGCGTGGCGCCGGCACCCGTTGTGATCACCAACCCCGCGTTGTCGCGAATCTGCACGACGGGCTGCGTTGCGAGTGGCGCGCCGGATACCGCGCCCACCGGCTGCGTTTGGATCGTCAGGGACGTCGCGACTTGTGTCACGGCAAATGACGAAGACGTCGCCTGGTTCAGTGCGCCCGACGTGAATGTCAGTGTGTGCGCGCCGAATCCGGCAATCTGCAGGTCCGTAAACGTCGCCACGCCGTTGACGGCGCTCACGGTCACGGTTCCGCTGAGCGCGCCGCTTCCACCGGCAATTGATGCCGTCACCGCCGCCGCGCTGGAGGTCAGGTTTCCACTGGCGTCGCGAATCTCGATCACCGGTTGCGTGGTGAACGCCACCCCACTCACCGCGCCCGCCGGCTGCGTGGTGATCGCCAATTGACTTGGCGCTCCGATGACGTTGACACTGCTCGACGTCACACTCAGCGCCGGCGTCGTGGTCGTGAACTGCAGCGTGTGCGCACCGCTGCCCGTCAACTGCAGTGTCGTGAAGGTCGCCACGCCGTTCACCGCCGTCGCGGTGAGCGTGCCACCCAAGGTGCCCGTGCCCGTCGCAATGGCCGCCGTGACCACCTCGGTGGAGCCCGTGCCCGTGGTCACCACCAGCCCCGCGTTGTCGCGAATTTCAATCACCGGCTGCGTCGTGAACGCCACCCCACTCACCGCGCCCGCCGGTTGCTGCGTCACCACCAGCGCCGCCGCCACCTGCGTCACCGTCACCGCGTTCGACGTCGCCGGCGTCAGCGCCCCCGACGTGAATGTCAGCGTGTGCGCGCCCGGCCCCGCGATCTTGAGATTCGTGAACGTCGCCACGCCGTTCACCGCCGTCGCCGTGAGCGTGCCGCTCAGCGCGCCCAGTCCGCTCGCCAGGGCCGCCGTTACCGTGGCCGTGCTCGTGGTAAGGGCGCCACCCGCGTCATGAATTTCGATCACCGGTTGCGTGGTGAACGCCACACCACTCACCGCACCGGTGGGTTGTGTGGTGATCGCCAATTGCGTCGCCGGTCCTGCCCCGATGGTGACGCTGCTCGACGTCACGCTCAGCGCCGGCGTCGTGGTCGTGAACTGCAGTGTGTGCGCACCGCTGCCCGTCAGTTGCAGCGTGGCAAACGTCGCCACGCCGTTCACCGCGGTCGCCGTCAGCGTGCCGCCCAGCGTGCCCGTGCCCGTCGCAATCGCCGCCGTCACCACTTCGGTCGCGCTCGCCCCGGTGGTCACCACCAGCCCCGCGTTGTCGCGAATCTCGATCACCGGCTGCGTGGTGAACGCCACCCCACTCACCGCGCCCGCCGGTTGCTGGGTCACTACCAGCGCCGCCGCCACCTGCGTCACCGTCACCGCATTCGACGTCGCGGGCGTCAAGGCTCCCGACGTGAATGTCAGCGTGTGCGCGCCCGGCCCCGCGATCTTGAGATTCGTGAACGTCGCCACGCCGTTCACCGCCGTTGCCGTAAGCGTGCCGCTCAGCGTGCCCAAGCCGCTGGCCAGGGCTGCCGTTACCGTGGCCGTACTCGTGGTGGCGCGCCACCCGCGTCGCGAATCTCGATCACCGGTTGCGTGGTGAAGGCCACCCCACTCACCGCACCCGCCGGTTGCGTCGTGATCGCCAGTTGGGTCGCCGGTCCCGCGCCGATGGTGACGCTGCTTGACGTCACACTCAGCGCCGGGGTCGTGGTCGTGAACTGCAGGTGTGTGCGCACCACTGCCCGTCAGTTGCAGCGTGGCAAACGTCGCCACGCCGTTCACCGCCGTCGCCGTCAGCGTGCCACCCAAGGTGCCCGTGCCCGTCGCAATGGCCGCCGTGACCACCTCGGTGGAGCCCGTGCCCGTGGTCACCACCAGCCCCGCGTTGTCGCGAATCTCGATCACCGGCTGCGTCGTGAACGCCACCCCACTCACCGCGCCCGCCGGTTGCTGCGTCACCACCAGCGCCGCCGCCACCTGCGTCACCGTGACCGCGTTCGATGTCGCCGGCGTCAGCGCTCCCGACGTGAATGTCAGCGTGTGCCCGCCCGCGCCCGCGATCTTGAGATTCGTAAACGTCGCCACGCCATTTACCGCATTGACTGTAAGCGTGCCGCTCAGCGCCCACACCACTGCCGCTCGCCAGCGCCACCGTGACCGCCGCGGTACTCGTGGTCAAGTTGTTGCTGGCGTCGCGAATCGCGATCACCGGTTGCGTGGTGAACGCCACCCCACTCACCGCGCCCGCCGGCTGCGTCGTGAGCGCCAGTTGCGTCGCCGGTCCTGCCCCGATGGTGACACTGCTCGACGTCACGCTCAGCGCCGGCGTCGTGGTCGTGAACTGCAGCGTGTGCGCACCGCTGCCCGTCAGTTGCAGCGTGGCAAACGTCGCCACGCCGTTCACCGCGGTCGCCGTCAGCGTGCCGCCCAGCGTGCCCGTGCCCGTCGCGATCGCCGCCGTGACCACCGCCGTCGCGCTGGCCCCGGTCGTTACCACCAACCCAGCATTGTCGCGAATCTCAATCACCGGCTGCGTCGTGAACGCCACCCCACTCACCGCGCCCGCCGGTTGCTGCGTCACCACCAGCGCGGCCGCCACCTGCGTCACCGTGACCGCGTTCGACGTGGCCGGCGTCAGCGCCCCCGACGTGAACGTCAGCGTGTGCGCGCCCGCGCCCGCGATCTTGAGATTCGTGAACGTCGCCACGCCGTTCACGGCCGTTGCCGTGAGCGTGCCGCTCAGCGTGCCCGAGCCGCTGGCCAGGGCCGCCGTCACCGTCGCCGTACTGGTGGTGAGCGCGCCACCGGCGTCATGAATCTCGATCACCGGCTGCGTGGTGAACGCGACCCCACTCACCGCGCCCGCCGGCTGTGTCGTGACGGCCAGTTGCGTCGCGGCCCCGACACTCACGGTCAGTCCTGCCGATGTGGCGGACGTCAATCCCGTTGACGTGAAAACCAACGTGTGCGATCCCGTCCCCACAATCCGCAGATTGGTAAACGTCGCCACCCCGTTCACCGCCGTCACCGTGAGCGTGCCACTCAGGGCGCCCAATCCGCTCGCCAGGGCTGCCGTCACTGTCGCTGCGCTCGAGGTCAGGTTTCCACTCGCGTCGCGAATCGCGATCACCGGTTGCGTGGTGAACGCCACCCCACTCACTGCGCCCGCCGGCTGCGTCGTGATCGCCAGTTGTGTCGCCGGTCCCGCGCCGATGGTGACACTGCTCGACGTCACGCTCAGCGCCGGCGTCGTGGTCGTGAACTGCAGTGTGTGTGCGCCGCTGCCCGTCAGTTGCAACGTAGCAAACGTCGCCACGCCGTTCACTGCGGTCGCCGTCAGCGTGCCGCCCAACGTGCCCGTGCCCGTCGCGATCGCCGCCGTGACCACCGCCGTCGCGCTGGCCCCGCTCGTCACCACCAACCCGGCATTGTCGCGAATCTCGATCACCGGCTGCGTGGTGAACGCTACGCCACTCACCGCGCCCGCCGGTTGCTGCGTCACCACCAGCGCCGCCGCCACCTGTGTCACCGTGATCGCATTCGACGTGGCCAGCGTCAGCGCCCCCGACGTGAACGTCAGCGTGTGCGTGCCCGGCCCCGCGATCTTGAGATTCGTAAACGTCGCGACGCCATTTACCGCATTGACTGTAAGCGTGCCGCTCAACACACCACTGCCGCTCGCCAGCGCCACCGTGACCGCCGCGGTACTCGTGGTCAAGTTGTTGCTGGCGTCGCGAATCGCGATCACCGGTTGCGTGGTGAACGCCACCCCACTCACCGCGCCCGCCGGCTGCGTCGTGATCGCCAATTGCGTCGCGGCTCCCGCCCCGATGGTGACGCTGCTCGACGTCACGCTCAGCGCCGGCGTCGTGGTCGTGAACTGCAGCGTGTGCGCTGCGTCACCGTGACCGCATTCGACGTCGCCGACGTCAGCGCCCCCGACGTGAATGTCAGCGTGTGCGCGCCCGGCCCCGCGATCTTGAGATTCGTGAACGTCGCCACCCCGTTCACCGCCGTCGCCGTGAGCGTGCCGCTCAGCGCGCCCAGTCCGCTCGCCAGGGACGCCGTCACTGTCGCCGCGCTGGAGGTCAGGTTTCCACTTGCGTCGCGAATCGCGATCACCGGTTGCGTGGTGAAGGCCACCCCACTCACCGCGCCCGCCGGTTGCGTCGTGATCGCCAGTTGCGTCGCCGGTCCCGCCCCGATGGTGACACTGCTCGACGTCACGCTCAGCGCCGGGGTCGTGGTCGTGAACTGCAACGTGTGCGGTCCCGTTCCAACGATCTGCAAGTTGGTGAATGTTGCCACGCCATTAACCGCGTTGACCGCAAGCGTGCCGCTCAACACACCACTGCCGCTCGCCAGCACAACGGTGACAACGGCGGCGCTGGCGGTCACGTTATTCCCGGCATCTCGAATCGCGAGGACAGGCTGCGTCGTGAATGCTACGCCGCTCACCGCACCTGCCGGTTGAGTGGTCAGCACGAGTTGCGACGGAGCCCCCACCGTGCCCGTCGCGTTGAACGTCACCGGGCTGCCGGTCAAGCCCGTGACGACGGCCGTCACCGTGTTCGTGCCCGCCGTCGCCCCCAGCGTCCAACTCGTCAGCGTCGCAATGCCGAGTGCGTTCGTGGCCACACTGGCCGGCGTCGCCGGCACAATCACGCCGCCGCCCACCGTGCGCGTGAACGTCACCGTCACGCCGCTCACTGGATTGCCCCCCACATCCGTCACCTTCACACTCGGCGGCGCCGTCACCGCTGTCAGCACCGTCGCCGATTGCGTCAGCACCGAATTCGCTGCAATCGTCGTCGGGGCACCCGCCGTGACCGTGAAGCTGGTGGACGTTCGACTCAACGCCGGCGTCGTAGTGGTGAACAACAGCGTGTGCGCCCCAGGCCCCGTGATCACGAGATTGGTAAACGTCGCCACCCCGTTGACAGCGGCCACCGTCGTGGTGCCACTCAGCACACCGACACCGCTGCCGACGGCGACGGTCACCGCCGCCGTGCTGCTGGTCCTGTTGCCGTTGACATCGCGGATCTCAAGCACCGGCTGCGTTACGAACGGAAGAGCGGTCACGGCACCGGCCGGTTGCGTCGTCAACACCAGCTGCGACGCCGCGCCCACCGTGCCGGTCGCGGCAAACAGCACGGGGCTCCCGGCCAGTCCCGTGGCGGTCGCAGAGACCGCATTCGCACCAACGGTGGTACCCAACGTCCAACTCGTCAGCGTCGCGATGCCCAACGCATTCGTGCTCACGATCGCCGGACTGGGTGGGCTGAGCGTCCCACCACCTACGGTGGTGGTGAAGGTCACGCTGACACCACTCACCGGATTATTCGACGCGTCCGCGACACGCACGCTGGGCGGCGCCGCAACGGCGCTGCCCGCAACGGCGCTCTGTGTCACAACCGAATTCGCTGCAATCGTCGTCGGTGTTCCGGCCGTGCCGGTTGCGGTAAACACCAGTGGACTGCCAGTAAGACCGGTGGCCGCCGCCGTCACGCTGTTCGGTCCGGCGATCGCGCCAAGCGTCCACGTGGTCAGCGTGGCAACGCCACTCGCGTTCGTGATCAACACCGCCGGGCTGGGCGGTGCAATCGTACCACCTCCCGTAGCCAGCGTGAAGGTCACACTCACTCCACTGATGCCGTTGCCACCGGCGTCCGTCACCTTCACACTGGGCGGCGCGCTCACCGCCGCGCCCACCAGCGCCGATTGTGTTGCCACCGAGTTGGACAGCAGCGTGGTGGCGGCACCAACGGTGCCCGTCGCCGTAAACGTGACCGGGCTTCCGGTCAGTCCAGTCACAGCGGCCGTAACGGCATTCGCGCCCGCCGTCGCGCCCAACGTCCAACTCGTCAGCGTGGCGATGCCGCTCGCGTTCGTGCTGACACTGGCCGGTGTAGCCGGCACAAGGACGCCGGTGCCTACAGTCCGCGCAAACGTCACCACCACGCCTGCCACGGGGTTGCCGCCGACGTCAGTCACCGTCACGCTTGGCGGAACGGCCACAGCCGTCAGCACCGTCGCGGTCTGCGTCAGCACGGAATTGGCCACCATGGTTGTTGGCGTCCCCACGGTACCGGTCGCCGAAAACGTCACCGGACTTCCCGCCAACCCGCTCACCGCCGCGGTGACGGTGTTCGCACCGGCGACAGCCCCCAACGTCCAACTCGTCAGCGCCGCAATGCCGCCCGCGTTGGTGGTGATGGACACCGGACTTGCCGGAATGATGGCGCCGCCTCCGCCGGTCAACGTGAAGGTCACACTCACCCCACTCACCGGTGTGCCACCCGCATCCGTCACCTTCACGCTGGGCGGCGCGGTCACCACAGTGCCGGCGGTGGCCGACTGCGCGATTGCGGAATTGGCGGCGATTGTCGTTGGCGATCCCACCACCACCGACACGGCGGCCTGACCGACTTTCCCCTCACTCGTGGCAATGATGTTCGCCGTCCCCAGCGCGATGGCCGTCACCACGCCGGTGCTCGACACCGTTGCCACCGCGGTGTTGGAACTCGTCCATCCAACCAGGCGTCCTGTCAGCACACCGCCAATCGAGTCGCGCGCGACCGCGCTTGCTTGTGTCGTCTGACCAACGATGATCGACGCGACCGCCAGATTCACATTCACCGTCACGATCGGCACGGGAACGATGGTCAGACTGCTGGATCCGGTGACGCCATCCGCAGTCGCATCAATTCTCGCCACGCCAGGAGCAACGCCGCGCACGCGACCCGTGCTCGAGACGATGGCCACGGTGCTGTTGCTCGAGATCCATTGGACGGTTCGACCGGACACAACCGTCCCCGCACCGTCTCGCAGTGTCGCCGTCAGGTCAAGCGACTGGCCGGCAATGACGGTTGCCGTTGTCGGCGTGACAACCACCGTGGATGGCGTAATAGCGGTGACGGTGATCGTCGCGGTGGCGAGACGACCTTCAGCGGCCGCAAACACCAATGCCGTTCCCGGCCCGACGGCGTTCACGACACCGGCGGAAGACACCGACACCACACTCGGCGCACCGGACGTCCACGTCACGACTCGCTGCGCCAACACGTTGCCGCCAGCATCCAATGCCACCGTCTGCAACGTGGTGGCCCCACCCACCAGCAGTGCCGCCGTCGATGGCTCGACCCGCAGCGACGCAATGGGCGACGGCGCAACGGTAATCGTGGCGGTTCCCGTCTTGCCTTCACTGGTCACGGTGATCGTCGCGCTCCCCTGCGCAGAGGCCGTGACCGTGCCGTCGGCGGCAACCTGCGCCACATTGACGTTGCTGCTGCTGAAGCTCAGTGGTCGACCGGTCAACAGATTGCCGCTGCCATCCGTGATTTGCACGGTCAGGCGAACTGTCTGTCCAACGGTCAGCAACGACTGCGCCGGTGACACGATGACCGCGCCAACCGGACGAGGTTGCACGATGATCGTGGCCGTGGCGGACTTGCCCCCGCTGCTCGCAGTGACAATCGCGGTGCCGGGCGAGATGCCCAGGACCAAGCCCGACGAGGAGACGGTGGCGATACTGCCGGCGTTGGTCGTGAACGTCACGAGATCGTCGAGTCGCGCGCCGGTGGAATCGCGCGGCGTCGCTGTCAACTGGGTTGCCTGCCCAAGCACCACACTGTCGCGCGTTGGCGTCAGCTGAACCGACGACACCGGGACCGGTGACACCGTCACGCCAACCGCCGCCGTGCGCGATTCACTGGTTGCCGTGACCGTCGCGACGCCTGGAGCAATGCCCGTCACCAGTCCGGCAACATCGACCACCGCCACCTTGGCATCACTCGACCCCCAGAACACCGGGCGGCCCGTGAGCAACGCGCCCGTTTCATCCAACGTGCGCGCAGTCAGTTGCAGGAATCCGCCTTTGAGCAGACTCGGCGTGGTCGGCGTCACCTGCACACTCGCCACGCCGCGCGCGGTAACGGTCAATTGCGCGACGGCGCTGCGTCCATCGACGCTGGCCGCGATCTGTGCGCTGCCCGGACGCAACGCCGACACCAGTCCGGCCGACGACACCCGCGCAATCGTCGAATCGTTGCTGGACCAGAACACCGTGCGATCGGTGATCGGGCGATTGTTCGCATCGCGCGCCGTGACCTGCAATGCGATACTGCTGCCCTCGCTCAGCGTCAGTTGCTCCGTGGACAACACCACCGATGAGATCGGTGTTTCCACCGGGCGCGGCGCGGTCATGTCGCCCAGTCCTTTGCACGCCGTCGACAGGCCGGCGCCGACAACCAGAGCGATCACCCGCAGCAGGGAGCGCATCGTCATGCTAGCGACCCGGGAACGTCACTCGTGTCGGGCGCGCGTGATGATTCTGCGTCCCGTCGCCGAGCTGTCCCTCCACGTTGTAACCCCAGCAACTGGTCTCACCGTCAGCGGCCGTGCCACAGGTGTGGGCACCGGTCGCATTGAGCGCGGCGAACGTGATGCCGCCGGTAACTCTCGCCGGCGTGTCGTGATTGCCGTTCGTGCCGTCGCCCAGCTGACCGTAGACATTGCGACCCCAGCACCAGGCCTGACCGGCGCGAGTACGGGCGCACGAGTGCACGCCGCCCACCGTCACCGAGGCAAACCGTGCCGATGATTCCACACGCACCGGTGACACCTGATCGGTCGTGCCGCCACTGCCAAGCTGCCCGTAGTTGTTGTTGCCCCAGCAAAAGGCGTCGCCCGCATCGGTCACACCGCAGGTGTGCGTGCTCCCCGCGGAAATGCTCGTGAACTTGAGCGTGCCACTCACCGCAACCGGTGTGCGTGCATCGGCGTGCGACCCGTTGCCCAACTGGCCTTTGGTGTTGCTGCCCCAACAGTAGGCGGTGCCGTCACCGGCGATGGCGCAGCTGTGTGTCCATCCCGCACTCAGTGAGACGAACCGCATGCCCGCACCCACTGGCACCGGTGACGATCGCGTGAGGGTGCTGCCATCGCCAAGCTGTCCGCGCTCATTGGCACCCCAGCACGCCACCTCACCTGCGGTGGTGATGCCGCAGGTGTGCGACTGTCCCGCGCGCAATACCCGGAACGATTGGCTGCCGGCCACACGCACCGGCGCACTGCGCGAGGTCGTGGTGGCATCGCCCAACTGGCCACGCTCGTCCGAGCCCCAGCAGTATGCGTCGCCGCCACGCGCCAGTCCGCAGGTATGCGCGTTGCCGGTGGTGATCTGCGTGAACTCGAGATCGCCCACGATCGGCCCGGGCACGTCACGCGATTCCACGTCGCCGTCGCCAAGTTGACCGCGATCATTGGCACCCCAGCAGAACACCTTGCCGCTCACCACCGAGCAGCTATGTCGACCGCCTGCGGCGATGACGCCCGCATCATCGGTGGCGCGGACCGCGTCGACACGCGGCACATCGGGCACGATTGCCGGCACCACGCTGGCGGGCGCGGACGGCAACGCCGCCACTCCCGCGGCGCGACGCTCCGCGCGACGCATGGCCGCAGCCGCCATCGAGTCGGCGCGCACAGAGTCCGCACCGCGTTGCACCAGGGCCAACGAATCACGTCGCAGCGAGTCTGCTCGGATCGAGTCAGCGCGCTCGCGCGTCGACACGATCTCAAGCGCCGAGTCCCGCGCCACCGGGGCCACCACGGGCAACTCGACCGTTCCCCGGTCGGACAGCGTCGTCGTGGGTGTCACCCGGGTTGCAAACAGACCGCGCTGCCTCGCATACAGCGCAAACGCTCCGCTTGCCGCCACGACGGCCACGACACCCAGAGCGGCCCACAACCATGTGTACGAGCGCGGGGCCGGCACCGTCGCCCATGACGGCACGTCGTCTTCCGGTTCGGCCGCAGTCATGGCGGGCGTGGCCGCGCGCACCGCCACCGCCGTTCCACTCACGGCGGGTGTGGGAACCGGTCCATCATCCGGTCGCGCAAAGCGTACCGTCGCGTCAAACGCGGGCTCTTTCGCGACGGTCTTGACGAGCGGCTTGGCTTTCTCTGCCTCGCGACGACGACGATGCGATTCCTCCCATTGGCGCCAATCGCTGGGCACCACCCAGTTGTTCAGCGCGGCCAGCAGTCCGTCGGCGCCCGCC
Organism: Gemmatimonadaceae bacterium; assembly: GCA_016720905.1. NCBI lineage: Bacteria > Pseudomonadati > Gemmatimonadota > Gemmatimonadia > Gemmatimonadales > Gemmatimonadaceae > Gemmatimonadaceae bacterium. Next base: position 71,335 of record JADKJT010000007.1, read on the forward strand.
CAGCGCGCGGCCGGCTTCTTCTGCAGCATGCGTTCCACGATGTACTGCAAACGCGGCGGCACCTCGCCCGGTCGCAGCGAGTCGATCGCCGGGAGTTCGTCGTTCTTCTGCTTGAAGATGACGTTGTACAGCGCCTCGCCTTCCCACGGACGCTCGCCTGTGAGCATCTCCCAGGCCACCAGACCCAGACTGTAGATGTCCGAGCGCGCGTTCGCCGGTGCGCCATCAATCTGCTCAGGCGCCATGTACGCCGGTGTGCCGATCGCGGCGCCCGTCATCGTCAATCGGGAATCGAATTCACTGGAGTGCGCGATGCCGAAGTCGCTCAGAAGCGCGCGGCCCGTGCCCGCTTCCATGAAGATGTTCTCGGGCTTCACGTCACGGTGCACCACACCCTTGGAGTGCGCAAACGCCAAAGCCTCAGCAACATCCTTGAGCACGCGCTCCGCGCGTTCCGGATCGAACGGACCGTCATCAATCACGGCCTGCTTGAGCGTGCGCCCTGGCACCAGTTGCATCACCAACGCCAGGCCGCCATCGCGCAATCGCTTGACCGCATGCACGGTGACGATGTTCGGATGCTGCAGGCGGGCCACCGTGCGCGCCTCGCGCGTCAGCCGCGCAATCGCATCTTCGGCACCCGACGCGAATTTCGGGCGCACCACCTTGATGGCGACATCGCGAAAGAGCGCGCGGTCACGGGCGCGATATACTACCGCGCTGCCGCCCCGACCCAGCTCGCCCAGCAGCGTGTACTCATCTTCGAGGTCGCTGACCTCACTCTCGTCCCACTCGTCGATCATCGCGCCCGGTCATCTCCGAGCCCACTACGGCCAGGAAGGTGTAATCAGCGACTTCTGAAGGTGAAAAGTACTTCACCCATCTCGATTCGGTCACCGTCACTCAGCAGGTGCTCGTTGCTGTTCGACACGACGATGCCGTTGTGGACGATGGGATTGGTCTGCGACAGGTTGAGCAGGTACCAATGGCCATCCACCAGCCGCATGCGTGCATGCGAGCGGCTCACCGTCTGATCGCGCAGTTGGATATGGCGGTACAGCTCGCCTTCGCTGCGCCCGAACGTCACTTCCATGCCGTTCGGACCCGGCACATGCACAAACCGGATCTCGCGACCGCTGTCCAGCCCGGCCCCGATCTCCAGACGTCCCGGGAGAAACTGCAGCGTTCCCTCCTGTGGGACACTGAAGCGGACCAAATGCCCTTCCACCATCGTACCTGGCACGCCGTGGCCGCTCACCGGCGCACTGACCGGCAGATGCGCGGCCGTCAGCGGCGACGATGACGGCGCAAACAGCGGATTTTCCGGCTCCGGTCTCGGCGCACCTACGGCCTTTGCCGTAGTAAACGTGCGAATGGCTGGGTTCGCTTCCAGGCGCAGGTCGGGGCGACGAACGACCGGTGGCGCGGCCGGTGGCGGCACAATCGATGGGAGCGCCGCCTGAGCGACCGGCGCGACGGCCGGCGGCGGTGCCTCCGCCAAACCGACGGCCACCACTGGTGTCGGTGGCGTGGCGATCCGCGGCTGCTGACGCACGGTTCCCCCCGCCATGACTCCCACATCACCCGATTCCGATGACGCCGCCTCGGACATGCTCCCGAAGAGCGGCAGCATGCCCGATTCGTTGCGATCGACCCGCGGCACCCTGTTCATCCACCAGATCAAAAAGACCGCGATGGCCAGAACACTCCCGGCGACCGCAGCGATGATCATGGTTGGGTCAAGCGACATACAGGCCTGTGAACGGAGGAAGAAATGCGGAGATCCAATGCCGAGCCGAACGGGATCTCGTAATTTGACGTAGTGAGAGTACCTCTGGCGAGGCATCTCGATCCATCTCGCGCTCAACCGCCCTCTTTTCTGTCACTATGACGGCCCGACCACTGCTGTGGAGTTGCGTTGCCGTCATGCTGGCTGCGAGCCCCGGGGGCGCGCAGACGAATGGCCAGACGGACAGGCCCTTGAGATATGCCAGGGCGGACACGGAAGCCCCACAACCCGCTGTCACCAAGCCGGCACCGCGACCGGAATTCAAGAATCTGCGATTCGACGAGACCTGGCCCGCTTCCGTGCGCTCCCCCCGCTGGGATGACGCCATCAAGGCCATCCCGCTGTGGCCCACGGCCTCGCTTTCGCTCACCCTCGCCGGACAGGCCCGCTGGCGCGAGGAGTTCTATCGCGGTTTCAACTTGTCGGCCCAGAACGACGACAATAGCCAGTCGCGACTCCTGATGAGCGCCGATGTTCAGGCCGGCAATCGCCAGCGATTGCACGGCCGGGTCTTTGCGGAAGTGCGCGACGCACAGAGCTACGGTCGCGCACTGCCGGGCGGCGCACGGCCGGCCGACGCCGATCGGCACGACGTGCAGAATCTCTTTGCCGATGTCGCGGTGGGTGCGTCGTTTCTGCGCTACGGCCGACAGGAAATCGCGCTCAACCGCGAGCGCCTGTTCGGCGTCCCCGATTGGTCGAACACGCGGCGTGGATCGCAGGGCGCCCGCCTGCAACTCGTGCGCGGGGCGTTCATGTTCGAAGCCATCGACGCCCATCCGATGATCGTGCGCCAATCGGGTGTCAATCGCGCGGACAGCTCGGCGCGGTTTCGCACCCTTTCATTCGGCAGTGCCGCGGGTGCGAAACCGCTCGTGCACGCGTTGCCGGCCGTCTGGCAGGGCTATTGGTATGAACAGGTCCTGCGCACCCCCACCGCGCTCACGCGACGCGTGACGAACGGCGCGCGAACGCAGTGGCAGTGGGGAAAGACGCCTTCCGCCGCAGTACACGATGGAGCCGAAGGCGCGTTGCAGACGGTCAGCCGCCGGCGCGAACCGATGGATGGTTCTGGTGGCTGAGTCGCAGACGTGGCGCCGGGCGCATAGCGCCGATGCTCGCGCTCGGCATCGAGGAAGCCAGCGGCGAGCGTGCGACGACCCCGGGGCAACAGGAGGCATTTGCCGTGCTCTACCCGGCCGCGCATTCACACGGTGGCTATGCCGACATCTTCGGCCGCGCCAATCTGCGCGAACTGCATCTGCTTGGCACGTGGGATCCGTTCAAGGCGATCGCCCTGCGCGGCGCGCTGTACCGCTTTGATCGGCTGCGCGCCGACGACGGCGTTTACACAAAGCAGAACGTGGTCTATCGCGCCGCCACTGGATCGCGCGAGTCGCATGTCGCCGATGAACTGGACCTCACCGGCACCTGGAAACTGTCGCGAAATCTGCGCGTGGTTGGCGGGGGCGGCGTGGTGGTGCCGGGTTCGTTTCTCCGGCACACGCCAGGTAATGCACGCACCGAACGGTGGGGATTTGCCGGGACGACGTTCACGTTCTAGAGTGCTGTCGTGTCTTGCGACAATTGATGGGCCAGCTCCAGGGCGCCGGGAGCTGATGAGTATTGGAGGCGTCAAGCGCTCTGCCCTCACCAGCTGGCCCCTCAACGCTCAACGCTTCCGTTGCTCACCCCTCCGGCCCCTCTCCGCTCACACCTCAGCCACAAGAAAGTCACGACGCCCAGGAGCCTGCTCACGGGTCGTAGTGCCCTACCGCCGAATACCCGTTCCATAAGCCGCGATCCCCGGCAGCGTGATGGGCAACAGCCCCGTGATCGGCGCTCTACCCAGCATCGCGCGCGCCGCCGCATGCTGCGACAACGTCCACGGACTCCACGCAATCAGGTGCGCATCCGTGCGGGGCAGTCCCAACGCCAGGTACGGGTTGAGAAACGACACCAGCACCACTTTGGTGCCCGCATTCCGCAGGCCATTGATCAACTCCGGCACACCCTGCGTCGGCGCCATGCTCGCCGTGTTCGTACTGGCGCCAATGTAGCTGGACAGAATCACCACATCGGCGCCGCGCGCGATGTTGATGGCGTTCTCCACCGCCGCCGGCAACAGCGCCGGCTCAGGATTGGCCTTGTACGTGCCCGTGCCACCGGCCGCCGCGCCCGCCGTGTTGTCGAACACCGTTTCCGGACTCAGCGTCAACGACAACAGCTGCGGATACGCGGCCTTGAGATCAGCATCGAAAATCCGTCCTGCACTCAGGTCTACCCGTGGCGTCACCGTAATGCTCACCACCCTGCTTTGTGCCGCCATGCGGAACGGCACGAGGTTGAGCGAGTCGTACACCAGCGTGATCGCCTTCTCGGCGGCCATGCGCGCCGGCACCACACTCGCGCCCACACCAACACGGTTGCGTACGCCTTCAATGTCCACCAGGCGATTGCGATGCAGCCCGAACTCATGCTTGGCCATCAGCAATTTCTTCACCGATTCGTTCACGCGCGCTTCGCTGAATCGCCCCGTGGCGACACCATCCACCACAGCCTGAATGGCGATCTTCGCATCGGTTGGCATCAGCAGCACATCATTGCCCGCCACCACCGATCGCTGAGTGGCCTCTGCCATCGTCATGTTGCCCAGCACGCCGTTCATGTCCAACGCATCGGTCACCAGGATGCCCTGGAATCCCATGTCGCGACGCAGCACGTCAGTCATCACTTTCGCGCTCAGCGTCGCCGCCGTTTTGCTCGTGTCCAGCGCCGGCAAGTCGCCGTGGAACGTCATCATGCCGCGCACACCCGCCGCAATCGCATCGCGAAACGGTCGCAGTTCCACGCTGTCCAGTCGCGCGCGGGAGACGTCCACCCGCGCCAATTCGAGATGTGAGTTCTGTTCGGTGTCGCCGTGCCCCGGAAAGTGCTTGCCAGTGGCCAGCATGCCATTGGCCTGAATGCCGCGCACCAACGCCGCGCCCAAGCGACCCACCAACGCCGCATCTTCACCAAACGACCGGGAGCTGATCACCGGATTCTTGGGGTTGTTGTTCACGTCCAACACGGGCGCAAACGCCATGTGGATGCCCATCGCCCGTCCTTCGATGGCCGTCACGCGCCCCATCTCATACGCCAGCATCGTGTCGCGCGTGGCGCCAATGCCCATTTGATACGGAAACGACGTCGCGCCGCCCAACTCGATGGCGTTGGGCAGAAACCATCCGCCACGCGCCCGGAACGCCGCCCCCGTTTCCAAGTCGGCCCCAATCAGCAACGGCAGCTTCGAGGCGCGCTGCAGGGCGTTTGTTTTCGCCGCGATATCCAACGGGCCGCCCACCGACACGATCACGCCGCCCAACTCCTGCTCACGCACCAGTCGCTCGATGTTCGTGTACGCGGGGGCGTCAATGGCGGTGTAATCGCCAAGGGTCCACACCCACACCATCTGCGCGGCTTTCTGACGCAGGGTGAGGGTGGCCAGCACGGAGTCGGCCCAACGAGCATCGGCGGCAGGGTTGGCGACAGACGGGCGCGACGACGGGACCGCTGTCCCAGGCATGGATGCTGTGGTCGCGCCACTGGATGCGCACCCAAGTGTGAGCGCAACAGAAACGGAGGCAACGCAAGCGACGGCTCGCGCAATGAGAGAATTCACGGGCACACCGGATAGAGGTTTAACGCCGTTGTTTGTCCATACGAGCAAGCGCCCGAAGATCACGAAGATCCTTGTCGCGACCTGATGCCCGTTTATTCGTTTCCAACGCCTGCCGCCCGATGACGCGCACGCGCTGTCCAGCCATTGTGTCTTCGATCGCGGTGGCGAACACGCTCTCACTCTCGACACCCGAGATTGACGACATCAGGTCGATCCGATACGGCGGGACTCCAAAGAACGTCACAGCATCTGGATCAAGCAGTTCCGTGTGATCAATGAGCTGCGACGGGGCACCAAACTGCCCAAGGGCAGCACACAGTCGAGTGACGTTCAGCGAGGTAAGCCGATACAGAAAATCGATGTCGCCCGTAGCTCGTACATACCCGTGAGCGCCGAGGGCATAGCCACCGACGATTACATACTCCACCTGATGCGCGTTTAGCATCGTGATGAATTCTAGAAAGTCCTGCGGTAATTCAAGTTCACGTGGTGACATGACTACCTGCGACCCTTGCCCGACTTGCCCGACTTGCCCGACTTGCCCGGCTTGCCCGGCTTGCTCGCGAACGGTGGCGGCTCGGCGACTCTACTGGTGGCTCGCGGCGCCTTGCTCGCGAACGCATAGGCCAGCTGGGAAACCATCGCTACCGCGCCCAGCCGCTCCGATACACTGAGACTATCAACTCGTGGCTCGTCATCCTCGCCCAAACGCGTGCGCCCGCCAGTCCAGGTCGCGCGCCGCTCTGCCGCACGTGCCAGCATTGCCTCCTCCGCGCTCGGAACTCGCGCCGACACCTCGTCGAGTCGCAACGCCACACCAACCGCCTTGAGCATCCGAAGCGCTGTTTCAAGACTCACATTCGGCCGCTCCCCGCGCTCAACCTCCGCCCACAGCCGCGGGCTCACGCCGACGCGTTCGGCCATCTCCTTCTGCGTTGCGCCCAACTTGAGTCGAGCCGAGCGAAGCGATTTGGCAATCTGTTGGGCGCGCACGGTGCCTCCGAGGCCATGAAAGCGAATGTGGTAAGTTCGCCAGTGCGCCCCGAAAACGCAACCCCTTTACGTATGTTTCACATAGGAACACGTACATGACGCGGGTCTTCATCCCTAGCGGCGCACCTCGAATCGCTGGTACACCAACTGGTGTACCGCCACTCCCCGCCGCATCGCCGGCGTGAATCGCCAAGCGCCCAGCAGTTGCATCACCCGCGTCGTGAATTCATCCCCGTCGCTGGCCAGCACCTTCACGCTCCCCACGTCCACTCGGCCATCCGACTCCACCACAAACTGCAGCACCACGCGCGCAATCCCTGCGCGCGCACCACTCGAATCCAGCTTCGCGCGCTCGTCGTACCCCAACGGACGACTCGCGACAATTCCTCCCACTAGCGCCGACGCAAGCGCCGCGGGCCGGTCAACCTGGCGTTCCATGAACAGCGGCTCTCCGGTTTGCCACGGTCGCAGTGCCCGCGCCGTTGTCGCCACACTCGGCCATGACGCCTCGCAGGTGATTCGCGCCAGCACTGCGGGCACGAGCAGTGGGGCCATGCCAACCGCTATGACATCCGTGAGATACTGCGCCACCCCGTGAAGCGACTGCCCGTTGGACGCGAACACCAACTGCGCATCCCATCCCTGCAATCCGGTGAACACACGCAGCCTGACCGAGTCCCGCCGCACCGTCCACGAGCTCCGCTCCTCCCAACCCAGGCGACGCCAACGATCGGGAATAGTGGGCAACGCCACTCGCCCGCTGTCCTGCAGCACAAACGTCCGAAACGCCGAGTCGCGAGCAACAGGCTCGACACCACCCGTGGGGCCAAGCGGACGATCGGCGCGCCAACAGCCCGCGATACGCGACGACTGCATCGCCAGCGACTGTGCGTGCGCCGACGCAGCGAGCAACAACATGCAGGCACACGCTGACGACCGACGGAGTGCTACCACTGGTCCTCCGGAGGCAACACAATCGGCACCGCATTCACCCGCCCCGTCATCTTCTTGAGCGTCACGTGCGGCGGTTCGTTGCCTTGCCGCACCCAAATCTGTACCACGTCATCCAGCGCGATATCGCCAGCAGCTGAAGTAGCGGCCGCCCTTATCCGTCTTGCCGCCAAATGCCGTGGACTTCCATTCCGGAACGTCCAACGGTCGCTTGACGAGTTCCTTGATCTCCAGTCCGGCCGCTGGCCGTCCGTCCGGCATGGTGACGTACGCGAAAAAAGCAATCGGGCGCAGCGACGGGAGACGCTCAGGTGGACACAGTGATCGCGCGTAGTCGTACGCGGTGGGCACATCAAGCGTGGCCGTGTGCACGGAATCGCGGACCGCGCTGAAGGCGATGGGTGTCTTCAGCGTGATATCGATTGGCGCCAACACGGTGTCGTGCACGATGGTGCGATAGGGGCCCGGCAACAGGTCGCGAAACACCAACTGACCAGTGGTGTCCACCACGCCGCGATAGTCGGTATGCTCCAGCGAAATATCCGTGCCGGTTGCGGGTGCTCCCGTGTGCGTTCGGGCATCAATGCGCACCATTCCCAGGGACGCCTGCCATGCCGTGCCATCCTCCCATCGCGCCGTGGCCAACTCGCCACCACTTTCATTCACCTCGAAGCGCGCTCGCTCTTCCGGCACAACGTCTCGGTTGCGTCGCATCGACGGATCCCGCACGACATAGACAGTATCAAGGCGCGTGGCCACCAACCGCAGCACCCATCGGTCGATCAACACAATGCCGTTGGACATCTCCCGAAATTCCACTCGGCCACCAGGTCGGTGCAGCTCCAGCCTGGGATCAAGCCCCACGTATCGGAACTCAATGCGCGTGAGCACGCGCGCACTGGTATCCATCCAGAACGCGCCGTCAATGTCCACGTTGGGTGCGCGATGCTTCGCCGCTGAAAACCCAACCCCCACCAATCCGGGGTGCGACTTGTCCGCGGGCATCACACGAAAGCAATAGCCATAGAAGAACGCGTCCTCCAGCATCACGTCAGCATCCGGGGCAAAGTAGGAGCGCACGCCGGAGCTATCCTCCACAAAACCAAGCTGCACGAAATCCCGGGCCGAACGCGCCGCTTGGAAGGGCCGCGACTCGCCGGTGGTTGAGTCCACCTGAACGTCTTGCGAGAGAATCCGATCGCCCGTACCCTCCAGCACGCGCTGGAAACGCAGTCGTTTGAGACGTGAGGGGATCGCTTCGCGGGCCACGATCATCGCCAGCAATCCCTGACGCGCCTGCTCCCATAAAGCCAGCGCTTGCCCGCGATCGCGCCGTACGGCGCAGTTGGTGTTGTCGCGAACGTCAACAGCCTCCAGCACCGTGCTGAGCAGCGCCAGCGACACATCAAGTCGTGCCACCCCGTTCGCCGTAGGCGGAATGGCGGCGCCGCCAGGCCGAAAGCCGACGTGCAGCACGCGCACACGGGCCGCATGGTTGGGCAGTGTCACCCGATACTGGCCGCGCTGGTTGGTCAGCGTTCGCGCAAGGGAATTGCCGGCCGCATCGAGCACCATCACGATCGAGCCCGGTACCGGTTTGCGGAGCGCGCTATCGACTACCGTCCCCTGAAGTGATTGCGCTCCGAGCGCTGTGGTGTGGAGGAGCACACCAAGCAGGCATTGGAGCATAGGGGCAACGCGCGGCAAACGCGGCATGCGGGATCCTACCGCGCGTTGGCGCCTCCTCGCAATGCGTAAAAGCCGCTCTAATGATTCCGTAATGCAACGCTAATGCCGGACCATGAAGACGCGTTCCAGCAACATGGCGACGCCAACGCCGCACGCGTACGACACCAGGTCTCTGACATCAAACGCATTGCCCAGAACCAGATGTCCAACCGTTGTCGCTCGTGCCGCATCCAACGCCGGTGTGTGAATGAGCTGACTGAACTCAACCGCAAGGCAAATGGTCAGCGCCGCCGCACTGCGAATGCGCAGCGCAGTGACGGGCAGCCACGCCCCCATTCCCCACGCGATCATCATGGCCCACAGGGCGTCGCCGGTCACGTCGCGAATGTCCACACCCAGCATGTCGCCACGCCAGTGCACGACCAACCCCAGCGCCATCGTGGCGCCCACGAGCACCAGGTACATCATGCGGAGGCGAGCTATTCGGGACATCAGATCCTGACCAAGGGACACCTGGCATCATGCTTGGCACCCGCCACTGGCGGCCAACCGGCCGCCAGCCCATCCGGGTTGCGGGCTGACTGGAACCTACTCACCTTTGTACGGTAAAGTACTTCGCAAACAGATTCCACTGCCAACTTCGGAGGACGTCCCCATGCGATCAGGCATTTCATCCCTTCCCGGCCACCTCGCCATCATCATGGATGGAAACGGGCGGTGGGCCGAGCGTCTCGGGCGCCCGCGGTTCACGGGTCACGTGGCCGGTGCCCGCGCTATGCAGGCCGTGGTGTCACACTGTGCCGCCAAAGGCGTGGAACAGCTCACCCTGTACGCGTTCTCCCGCGACAATTGGAGTCGCCCGGTAGTCGAAGTGAATGCCTTGCTCGACCTCTTTACCTCGCACTTCAACGCGCACACGAATTCGCTGGTCGAGTCGGGAATCCGTCTGTCGGTGATTGGCCGGCGAACTCGGCTCCCGGTCACTCTGCGAAACGCCATCGCCGAGGCCGAGGCGCGCACCACGCGGGGACGCAGGATGCATCTGCGCGTCGCGATCGACTACTCCAGCCGCGCCGCCATTCAGGACGCAATGCCCGCGCTCACCGTCGATTCCGCATCCCCAGATGGGTCGTCAATTCTGCCGCCCGTAGACCTGCTGCTGCGCACCGGCGGCGAGCGACGCCTCTCGGATTTCCTGCTGTGGGAGTGTGCGTACGCCGAGTTGCGGTTTGTCGACGTCCTCTGGCCGGATATCGCCAACGCTGATCTCGACGCCGCGTTCACCGACTATGCCCGGCGCGATCGCCGATTCGGCAACGTGTCGCAGCGCGCGAGCGCATGAACCAGGCCTGCGCCGCATGTGCTATCGCCTCCGATGCAGTCGCAGCACTTCCACGTGCGGCGCATCGTCCGCGTCAAGACGTACAGTCAGGAGATAGTCGATGCCAACCTCGATCAGGAGGGTCCGTGGCGCGAATTGAAACGCGCCAAGCCACCGACCGTCAGCGCCGAACACATCAAACGCCGACGCCCGTGGTCCGGCTGGAAAGCCTTCCCGTTGCACCACAATTTCGCCCGAGTCACTCACCACCAATCCAACGGCGGCGGGCAACGAGTCCGGGGTCGGCACCGCATCCACCAGTCGCGCCAGCGTGACAGGGTCAGCCATGCGACGGTGCATGGTCAGCATCTGGGCACGAGCATCAGCTCGCTCTTCTCGTGTGGGCGCACGACGACCATTGGTGCGCAGAATGACGCGCTCCAGGGTCCCCTTCGGTGTCCAGATTTCGATGCGGTAGTCCGGATTGGTAATCGACACAATGCGCATCGGATGCCCGCCGGACGCGATCAGCGAGTACGAATAGAACGGATGCTGGAGAAACACCTCACCATTCGTGCCGGAGCGAACGCCAAACTGCTCGATCCCCGCAACGATCCCCATCGGGTATGCGGTGTCAAGCGTGGCGGGAACGAGATAGGTGCGTTTGAGCTGACGCAGATGGCCGGGCCCCGGCGAACTCCATCCGGGTTTCACCATGCGACTCGGTCGATTCGACAATGTGGCCGGAATGGTAGGATCCGACTTGCATGTGTAGCGAGACCCATCCGGCAACAGCGCACTGGCGCACTCCTCCCACCGCCCCAACGCCGCAAAACGCGACAGGTCCAGTCGCTGCTCCCGAATGAACACACCATCAGGGCCAAACGTTGACACTCGGCGTCCCATGCCGTCGCCGGCGATCACGGTATCGCCTACCGCGCGGTGCAGCGTACTTAGGTAGCGAAACTCACCTGGCCCATCGCCGGCGCGACTACTGGTCATCAGGTACTTCCCGTTCGCATCAAACCACCGGAAGTCGTTGGCGGTGGCAATCACCACACGACCGTCGCTCAGGCGTCGTGCCGCGCCCACGTACTGGAATTGCTGGTGGATATCGCGATCATCACCACCGATACTGGTGATGGGTACAGAATCCACGTGCCATCCCGACGTAGCCGTCCACGACGGCCGCTGGTTCGTGACAATGGCGACACCAGCGGAATCCGTGACACTCACGCCGGCGCGGTCTGATGCAACGGTAGCGTCGCAGGCGGCGGCGAAGATCAGGAGATACAGGCGACTGACACTCATGCATGCTCGATGGCGTATTGTCCGCATCGCAACCCGTGAGGCGTTCCTGAAATCTGCATCCGTGCGCGTCGGACTGTTTCTGCTGGCCTATATGCTACTGCTCTGGCTGGCGTCGATTCCCAAGGGGATGGCACCGCCACGCTTCGCCGACATTACCTGGGGCATGACCGCGTCAGTCGCCATCCTGGGAATGACCCTCCTCTTCCTCAGGCGCGAACGACGCGCGCCCCATGACGTGGGATTGGGCGTCGATGCTCGCACCGCATGGCGCTTTACAGGCGGTATCCTCCTCGGCGTCACCGTCTACGGCGTAACGCTGCTGTGCATCTCGCTCGCGGTGGGACCACTCGTGGTGGCGTCGGCATCGCAGCCCTCCGCAAGGGTGGTCGTGCTGATGGTGTGCAGCTTCATCGCACTCTCCAGCATGGAGGAGTTGGGCTTTCGTGGCTATCCGCTCCGCACCCTCACCACGGCCATCGGCACCTGGCGCGCGCAGGTGATCGTAGCCATCGCATTCGGACTCTCGCACGTGGCGTTCGGCTGGCCTTGGCAGGCTATCGTGCTCGGAGTCATTCCCAGCGCAGTGCTCTTCGGCACCACGGCCATCGTGTCCGGTGGGCTCGCCATGCCCATCGGACTCCATGCCGCTGTGAATTTTGCGCAGTGGGCAGTGGGCGAAAAATCGTCGCGGGGATTCTGGACGGTCACCGTTGATCCGCTCCTCGCGGCCCGCGCCGCCACCCTCGCGCCCTACATCGGCGCCACCGTGCCCCTGCTATTCAGTGCGGTGCTCTGGTGGTGGCACACGCGACATCTTCAGCGGACGTAGTTGCTATGCTTGCGGCCCGGGCGGGGTCGAAGCTCCCCCGCAGCGGCCTCTGCGAGCGCGCACCGATGCTGACGTCACGCAACAGCGACGGGCGCGCGAAGCAGCAAGCCGCGAAGGGGGAGCCTCGACCCCGCCCGGAAACTCGCGACGATCTACAGTGAGTAGTGCACCGTCACCGCAGGACTGAACGCCGACTTCAGGGCTGACGTGAGTCCGCGACCAGACACGCGCAGCTCTCGTAACCTGGGCAGCCGCGCCAGGTGCGAGATTCCCGCGTTGCTGAGTCCGGCGCAACTGTCGAGTGTCACGTGCTCCAACGACTCCATGCGCGACAGCAGTTCGGGCGTGCGATCGGTGATTTGTGTGTAGCTGGCGAAATACTTCGACAAGTGACGAAGCCCCACCAGATGTTCGGTCGCGGCATCGCTGGTGTCGCGACAGTACATCAACACCAGTGACTCAAGTCCATCACAGCGTCCAATGTGCCGATACCCCGCGTCGGGAATATCCATGGGCATCAGTTCGCGCAATACGGGGAAGTCCGGCAGCGCCGACACGCCAACGTCGTCCACGTTTTTGCAGCTCACCGAGAGATTCGCGAGTCGCGGCATGCGCGAGAGCGCCAGGAATCCTGCTCGTTCCAATCCATAGCATCGTCGACCCCATATGTGTTCGATGGACTGCGATGCACCAAGCGCCACCCACCCGCGATCGGTGGCGGGAGTGTCCTGGCAGCCGAGGAATCGTAAATGCGGCATGCGCGCGATATGCGGCATCGCATCGTCCTTCGCGTCGAACGCCAACCAACCCAAGTGCGGCAAATCGACCAACGGCTCCAGCGCGCGTCCGGTCAGCGGCAGGGCGCTGTCGTCCAGGTTGAGTCCGAACAGTCCGTCCAGCCCCCGCAACTGCGCCACGCCGCGATCGGTAATCTGGCCGCGCAGGAGTAGCCGGTTGGGCTCGGTGTCATAGCTGAGCAGCGCCATCTGCATATCGCCGCCCTGCCATTGCTTGAACACCGGATACTCGTGAAAGAGCGCCAACCCGTCGTCGGTAGTGTCCTGTCCGCTCAGGAAGTGCCGCAAGTGCGATTTGCCGGTAAACGCGCGTATCGCGCCATCGCCACAGTGCGTGCCACTCACATTCACGTGCTCGATGTGCGCAAGTGCCGACAACGCCGCCACACCAGTATCCGTCGTGCGTGTCCAGGCCAATGACAGTTCACGCAACCCGGTCGCATCGCGTAACGCCGCGACACCGCGGTCGGTGATGGCGGTTCCACTCAGGTCGAGGACACGCAGGTTGGGCATACGCGCCAGCAAGGCGACGCCCTCGTCGGTTACTCCGTGCGACCCGCCCAACTTGAGTGTCGTCAGCTGCGATAACAACACCACATCACGCAGCAGTGCGTCCGTCATTTGCCCATGCGCATCCAGGCCGGTCACGTCGCTCTCGCGCGACTCTTCCAACAGCTCCGCCCAGTCGCGCGAAATCGACACCGGCATTGGTGTGCGACTACCGGTTTCGCTCGCGGCGGCCCACAATGCCATCGGCTTCACCATCAACAGCGCCGGTCTGGCGACCGTGGTCACCACGCGGCGCAGCGCGTCCCAGCTTTCAAATCCGTGTTCGCGCGCCACCAGCCACCGCGCATCGTCCAGCGTGATCTCAATGTCGTCGCCGGGCGCCTTCCCAAGATCGGCCTGCACATACGTGCGCATCCCGGACCATGCGCGCCGATGCCACGTCAACGCCCAGTGTCGTTCCATCGCGGCCGGCGTACCCGTCCGATACGCCTCAATCAACGCATCGGCTTTGTTCTCGTAGTGCGCCAGCGTTTCACTCGCCGCCGCCGCGTCGCGCAGATACTGCTGTTGCAACGCAGTCCAACCGGAAAAGCCCTGCTCCACCGCCAGCGCGCGCTGCACATCGCGCAGGCCGGGCACCTCCGGTGAGCCTGGCACCGCATGAATCAATCGCGCGCGGGATTGCGCGTCGTTCGCGCGGAGCGCGGCAAGCCAGCGCTTCGCTTCCTTCTTGAGACTCTCCAGACTCCGACGGCTGTCGTTCATACAACCTTCCTCCGAGTGCGCCTGACGTCCGCTGAAGTACAGGCAGGAAGAAGGCTCGGCGAAACTGCTGCGAACCTTGAAAGGGTGGGAAGATTCCCTTGCCGCGGACAGGAGGCGCCCCAACGCGCACTGTCCGCATTGTGGTTCGCTGCTCGGCGCGCGTCAAGCTGCTGGTTGGGGTGCGGCATACTGCCGGCGGGGGGCGAGGCTCCTCCTTCGCGGCTTGCTGCTTCGCGTGCCGGGCGTCGCGGCGCTACGACAGCATCTGCCCACGCTCGCAGAGGCCGCTGCGGAGGAGCCTCGCCCCCCGCCTGGGATCGGGCACAATTCGTTGAGGCCGAGGAGTGGCGTCGGTCGCCACGAATTGGTGTCAGCAACCGACTGAGTTGGGTCGCATCCAAGTATTCGTCCGCACCATCGCTGCGCAGTGCGCAGTGCGCAGCTCACCGCTCAGCGCCTCATCACCCGCGCCAGCGTAAGGCCGGGGCCGAGGCTCCCCCGCAGCGGCCTCTGCGAGCGTGAGCCAATGCCATCGAAGCGCCACAACGCCCGGCACGCGAAGCAGCAAGCCGCGAAGGGGGAGCCGCGACCCCGGCCGGCCGAACGACGCACAAAACCACCCGACTTAGCGGCGAACGAACAGGCGCTTGGGAATCATGACATGCACCCCCATGGTGCCGTCAACCAGCTGCGTAATGCGCACATCGCACCCCGTGCTCACCAGCATGTACGCATCCTCGCGCGACATCCCCTTCACATCCGCCAGCAACGCAATCGCCTCACCCACCGCCACCTTGGCCGCAACGGTGAGACTGCTGTCCGTCCCCATCGCAATCCAGTGCGTAGCTGTCTCGCCGCGTGGCCACGTGAGCTTCAGGTCTTTTCGCACGATGAACTGAAAGCGCCCGCGCAACGCCGTCTCCAGCGCCGTGATATCCACTTCGCCGTCGCCCTGCGCCGCATGACCATCGCCCGCCTGAAACAACGCACCACGCACGTGCACCGGGATGTACAGAATCGTGCCCGCCACCAGCTCCTTGTTGTCAAGATTTCCAGCATGAACACCCGGCGGCGCGCTGTTCACGCGACCGCGCTCCGGTGCAGGCGCGACACCCATGCTGCCAAAGAACGGATGCAGCGGAATCTCAATTCCAAGCGAATCGGAGAAGTGTCCAATCATGCGCTTCGCATCGAGCGGCACAATGCGACTCTTGGACGCGCCGGGAAACGCCTCTGGCAGAAACCCACTGCGCGGCCCGAATGAGTTGCACGCGAATGGAATGGCCAGATCAACCGCCTTGATGCGCACCTCCAGCACATCGCCGGGCTCCGCACCGTTCACATAAACCGGCCCCGTAAGAATGTGTCCACCCGGTCCGCGTCGCAGCGTCGAATCGCGCACCGCCGCCACAATCGCGCGGTATGCCGGCTCGACCGTGCCCGTGTCCACACCCGGCTGCAACAGCCGCGCGCCGCAGGTGGACACCGCCGAGATCTCCACCTCGTCACCCGATGCCACGCGCAGCACCGGCGTCGACGAAGGATCGTAGCCGCCGTACACCACAGTCTTGGGTGACGCCAGCAGCGTATGTCTTGCGCCAACCGCACGCTCGGACCAGAACGGTCGTGCGGTGCTATTGGCCGGACTGAGCGCTGACCGCGAAGGCCGAGTGACAGCCAACGGTAAGTGCCAGCGAGGCGAGGGCCAAAAGGTTGGTCTCATTGGCAGAAACTAGCACCGCAACACGCGCTTTGACGCAGGCCGGGGCCGAGGCTCCCCCGCAGCGGCCTCTGCGAGCGTGCAACAACATAGAGGCACCGCTCCAATGCCCGGTACGCGAAGCAGCAAGCCGGCCCCCCCCCCGCCCCCCCCCCCCGCCCCCCCCCCCCCCCCCCCCCCCCCCCCCCCCCCGCCCCCCGGCCCCCCCCCCCCCCCCCCCCCCCCCCCCCCCCCCCCCCCCCCCCCCCCCCCCCCCCCCCCCCCCCCCCGCCCCCGCCCCCCCCCCCCCGCCCCCGCCCCCCTCCCCCCGGCCCCCCGGCCCGCCCCCCCCCGCCCCCCCCCCCCCCGCGGCCCCCCCCCCCCCCCCGCCCCCCCCGAAGGGGAGCCTCGGCCCCGGCCGTGCCACACGACAAAAACCGCCGGGTTCAGCAACGAACCCGAGGCCTTCCGCGGCGCGCCCCCCCCCGGCTAAAACACTCAAGCTTCAGCGAGCCCTCACCCGCACTCGCTAAACCCGCACACGTGACACTTCACGCACCCCTCAGCAAACTCCAGCTGACTGCCGCAGTCCGGGCAGGTCCCCATGAACACCTCCCCGCCCGACTTGCCAAACTCCACCTGCTGCTGTTCCCCGCCTGACATGGGCGGACGTGTGATCGGCACACCACCCACCGGCGTCGCCATCGGCGGCAGCAGCGAACTCACCGGCGACGCACCAACCGACGAACCACCCGACAACAGGTCCTGCTGCACGCCCTGCTTGTCTCTCCACCACTGTTCCAGCGCGATACCCACCGCGTCCGGCATCGACAGCACCTTGTTCGGCCCCAGACCCACCGCGCGATCCGACGAAATCCCGCGCAGTTGACGGTGCACTTCCATGAGCGGAATCCCGCTTCGTAGCGCGAGCGACACCAACCGTCCAATGGCCTCAGCATCGGCCATGGCTGACCCGCCCGCCTTGCCGAGGTTCAGGAACAGTTCAAACGGCTGCCCCTTCTCGTCTTCGGTGATGTTCACGAACATGATGCCCAGCGGCGTTTCCTTGCGGATGGTGGTACCGCGCATCACTTCCGGGCGCGAGCGCTTGCCACGACGCGACGCGCTCTCGGCTTCCGCGCTGAACAACGCCTTCTGCGTGCGCTCGAGTTCGTTCTGCAACTCGGCCATCGCGCCCTGCAGTTCACCCAACTCACGACGCAACGCACCGGCTTCCTTGTCCGCCTTGGGCGCGTCGCCCGCCTGCGCACTCTTCGCATCTTCACGCTTGGCCGCAGCATCGGTCGTCGCACCAGTGCTCAACACCTGGTTGTCGCGCGAGCCATCGCGATACACCGTGACGCCCTTGCACTTCATGTCGTACGCCATCTCGTAGATGGCGCGCACATCATCAACCGTGGCCGCAAAACCGAAGTTGGTGGTCTTGGAAATGGCCGAGTCGCAGTGCTGCTGGAACGCCGCCTGCATGCGGATGTGGTATTCCGGCGAGATGTTGTTGGCCGTGTTGAACACCGCCTGCCACTTGGCCGGCACTTCGTTGTGCTTGACGGTGCCGGTTTTCGCGATGCGCTCCATGAGTTCGTCGCTGTACCAGCCTTCAGTCTTGGCGATGGCGATGAAGTCCTCGTTCACGTCGGGCATCATCACGCCGGCCTGATTGCGCATGAACGCCACGGCAAACAACGGCTCAAGGCCCGACGAACACCCGGCAATGATGGAGATGGTGCCGGTGGGCGCCACGGTGGTGACGTTGCAGTTGCGCAGCATCTGCATGGGGCGGATGCGCTGGCCGTTCTCGTCACGCGAGCAGGTTTCATCGGGACCAAAGATGGACTGCGCCCATTCGGGGAACGCGCCACGCTCCTTGGCCAGCCGCTCGCTTTCCTTCTTCCCTTCCACATCGAGATACTCCATCACCTTGCGGCCCATCTCGATGCCTTCGGCACTGTCATACGGGATGCCCATGCGCACCAGCATGTCGGCAAAGCCCATCACGCCCAGGCCAATACGACGGATGCGCTTGGACAGCGCGTCGATTTCCGGGAGCGGGTACTTGTTGACGTCAATGATGTTGTCGAGGAAATGCGTGCTGAGCGCGATATCACGCTTGAACGCATCCCAATCCATCACGCCATTGATCACGTAGTGCCCGACGTTCACCGAGCCCAGGTTGCACACGTCGTACGGCAGCAGCGGCTGCTCGCCGCACGGATTGGTGGCTTCGTAGCTTCCCAGCTGCGGCACCGGGTTGTAGCGGTTGGCTTCGTCAATGAAGAACACCCCCGGCTCGCCCGTGCGCCACGCCCCCACGATCATCTTGTCCCACACCTCGCGCGCGCGCAGCTGACCGGTCACCTGCTTCGTGCTCTGATCGTACAGATCGTAGTTGGTGTCGGCCTTCACGGCCTCCATGAACTTGGTGGTGATGCCGACCGAGATATTGAAGTTGGTGATCTTGGTGAGGTCTTCCTTGCACGCGATGAACTCCATCACGTCCGGATGATCCACCCGCAAGATGCCCATGTTGGCGCCGCGACGCGTGCCGCCCTGCTTCACCGCGTCGGTGCTGGCGTCATACAACTGCATGAACGAGATGGGGCCCGACGCCACACCCGTGGTGGAACGCACCATCGCGCCGCGTGAGCGCAGCCGCGAGAACGAGAAGCCCGTACCGCCGCCCGACTGATGAATGAGCGCCATCGCGCGCAGCGTGTCGTAGATACCGCTCTGTCCATTGGACAGCGCATCATCCACCGGCAACACGAAGCACGCTGACAGCTGTCCCAACGGACGGCCGGCATTCATGAGCGTGGGCGAGTTGGGCTCGAACCGACGCTGCGTCATGAGGAAGTAGAACTCCTCGGCCAACGCCTGCACGCCGCCATCGCTGGCACCGTAGCGGCGATCGGCTTCCGCGACCACCGTCGCAACACGCCAGAACATGTCTTCCGGCTTCTCGACGGGCTTACCCGACTTGTCCTTTACCAGATAACGCTTTTCCAGCACCGTCCGCGCATTCGCTGACAGCGTAACAGGACCTTCCGGGGGTGTCGCGGTAAAGGGCATTCGTAACTCCTACAGTGTTGTCGGGGGGCGGGACAGCGGACTACGCGAGGCTGATTTGGGAGCGTCCCCAAACCACGGTGGGGTGCCGAGCGGGGGCGAATGGTGCGTTGGTTCGTGAAGCCGCGCAAGTCACTCCGTAACGCGTTGCAGTGATACAGCTTGCGTATTGTAGATCACGGAATTGTGTGACACGCCACTTTATCCACCAAGCTCGGCGCTGTGATACCGATACAAAACGATGATCCAGATGCAGCCTCATCCGTGACACGGATGTGACACGCAATTGGCAATGAAGACAGTAACATAACTCATTTCCTGCCAATCTGTTAGGACACTTTGCCCGATCGACTGTCGCGCACTAACGCGTCACCAATCGGTCAGGGTGACGCCGCCCATTTTCTGGCAAGGATCACGAAATTTCCGCGCACGCGGTGCGGTTTTTGCCTGCACTCACATCGGCGGCACCCATTTGCCCGCAATCCCGTACAAAATCCGTCAGCGACGCGGGATATCGCCCCGGCGATACTGCTCCTTGAGGCCCGCATAGCGCGCCGCGTTCTCGATGATGGCCGCCCGCTGATCCGCACTCACCTGGCGCACCACTTTGGCCGGCACCCCCAATACCATCGACCCCGGCGGGATCTGCATCCCTTCGGTTACCACCGCACCAGCGCCGATGATCGATCCCGCGCCCACCCGCACGCGATTGAGCAACACAGCTCCCATCCCCACCAGCACCCCGTCCTCCAGCACCGTGCCATGCACCACCGCGCGATGACCGATCACGCAGTCCTCCCCTACAATGGTCGGCACCCCTTCATCCGCATGTATCACGGCGCCGTCCTGCACATTGCTGCGCGCCCCGATGGTGATAGGCTCGACATCGCCGCGAATCACCGCGGTCGGCCACACGGAGACATCGTCGCCCAGCGTGACTCGGCCCAGCACAACGGCGGTTTCGTGAATCCAGGGAGCGGCCACGGGGATCTCGGGGGGAGTGAAGACGGGTGAGGGGAGACGGAAGACGGGAGACGGAAGACGGGAGACATCCAACCGGCCGCGAGCAGTCGACGAGACGTCTCCCGTCTCCCGTCTCCAATCTCCCGTCTTCCCCACACCGTCGCCAGCCAACACAGCGATCAGAACACCGACCCCAGCGTCAC
Source organism: Gemmatimonadaceae bacterium (assembly GCA_016720905.1). NCBI lineage: Bacteria > Pseudomonadati > Gemmatimonadota > Gemmatimonadia > Gemmatimonadales > Gemmatimonadaceae > Gemmatimonadaceae bacterium. The sequence goes on from JADKJT010000007.1 coordinate 91,903, forward strand.
ATAGAACGCGCCGTGTCGCGATATGCCTCGTGGCGCGGCGTACGGCGCGGCCGCACCAATGCGCAGCCGATAGGGGGAGTCGTACTGCACGGCGAGGTCCAGTACCAACTCCGCGCCCGCGGATGCAATCCACCCATCGCGCTCACCGGGACGCTCGCACAACCCCGTCTGCCGCCTGGCCAGTGCCGCCGGACACCACGCGCGCGCCGCGTCGCTGAACAGCGTGACCGACAGTTTGTCCGCAAACAGCGTGAACGGCCCCGGCGCATCGCGCAGCAGTATCAACGGCGCGCGATACTCCACGCTGCCGCCCAAGGCGCGTGCGCCGTACTGCGCGCCGGGCGCCACGCCGCGCACCGGGAACGTGCGACCTGGATCGCCCACCACCAAACCCGGCAGCAGTTCCGTCGACACACCACTCACGCCACCGACACTCAGCTCGGTCGACGAGTTATCCCCGATGGTCGATGCCGCGACACGCCCCATCAACACGTGACGTGAAAATCCCGGCAGGTTGAGCGGCAGATAGCCGCGCAACGTCCCGTTGTGTCGCCACGAGCCGGTGGTCGACGGCGCATCGTCGCGCCACCGATAGTTGGTCGACACCGATGCCACCACACCTTCCTCCACCGAAATGCCACACGCACCGCGACGCGCCGTGCTGATTGACGCACTGGCAAAGGCGCTGGGATACCGCGTGCCGCGACGCAGCAGTCCCGTCGGAGGCCCCAGCAGGGCATCGATATCGGACGAGAAGTCGCGCACCTCATACTGCACACCCAGCGTGCCGTTCACACCCGTACGGATGCGCGGCACAGACCATACGCTGGCCAGCGTGTGAAACCGCCGTCGACGCGCAAGGAACCCCAGCGTCGTACCCGCCGTATCGGTCACGCGAAACGTGGCATCCCAGGCCTGCGACCAGGACACATCCAACACCGGCACGCCGATGCCCCGATAGCGATAAGCCGCCGCCGCGTCGGTTTCGCCGCGGTCGGGATCGACCAGCACATTGGCCACCCAATCGTGTCGCTCCAGAATGTCGCTGCCGCTGGTCGACACGCCGTACGTCGCCTGTCCCTGGCGACCGGTGCCCGCCGACGGCAACCAGTAGCGCGGCCACAACTGCCGCACCGCCTGATACCGTCCAAATGCACCCACCGTCGGCAACACCGTATCCGACGCACCGCGCACCACATTCGTGCGCGGATACCAGAGGTTGCGCGCCATCGCTCCCATCGTGTCCAGTGGCGCCACTGATACCACGAATCCATTCTCGCGATAGCGCAGCGCCGCCACCAATCGGCCATCGGGCGACACGCTGGGCTGATACACGCCGGTGGTGACGGCACTGGCGACACGCACCTCTTCACGCTCCTCGCGCCAGCGCAACGTATCCAGCGGCGCGGTCGCCGCGGCCACCGGCGCCGTTTCCAACTGCATGCGGCCGCTCCGGTCGCTGCTCCACACCAATCGTCGTGCATCAGGCGTAAACGACGGCGACGCGAACACTGCGCGTGCGCCGGTGACGATCTGCTGTGTGTGTCCCAAAGAATCCATCACCACGATGCGTTCCTCGCCGGTGGGCAGGAATTGCACCGCCACCATTCGGGAACCGTCGGGCGACCAGCGCGGATCGGCCCACGTGTGTTCCGTCCGCAACGTCCTCACTCGGCCCGCCGAGTCCACGCGCACCAGGTGCGTGGCGGCCGCCGCCAGTTGAATGGCCACGATGGCGCCGTCACGACGGACATCCGGTTGCACCAGCCGTGCGCCGTTGGTGAGACGCCGTTCGTGAGACCCGGTGCCACGATACAAATCGCTGCGCAGTTCATACGGATTGCGGTAGTCAATCTGCGCAAACACCGTGCTGTCGCCGCGACCAGTTGGCGCGTTCACATCCAATCCGTTGCGACGCGCCACGCGCGATACCTTGCCCGGCGCGCGTACATCGGCCACAAACAGCCCCGTCACATCGCGACCGTTGCTGGCCGTCCACACCACGGTGTCCGGCGACTGCCAGCGCGGTGATTCCGCATACCACCCATCGTGCGTGAGCGCCCGCCACGGCGCATCGCCGGCGCTGTCCAGCGTTGCCACCAACACGCGTAACGAATCACGCATCGCGTCAAACTGTCTTGAAAACGACACGCCAAAACCAATGCGCGACGCGCGATCAAGGAAGAACGGAATCGGCGTGTAGGCCGTCGTCTCCACGAAACGTCGCATGCTGGTGTCGCCACCAACACGCGATGCGTGCTCCATCAGCAGCGCGCCATACGCGTACGCGGTCTGGCCCTGCGGAAAACGCGAGGTGGCCAGACTCCAGCGGCGAATGGGCGGCAACGCCTGTTCACGAGCCGCCGCACGGGCCACCGTGCGCGACTCGGTGCTCACCAAACGACCACTGCCGGCAAGCGCAGTTTCATAGTGGACCGCCAGCCCTTCCTTGACCCAACTGGGCGTAAGGCTGTTGGGGAAGAAGATGGGGTTGCGGCCAAACACCCATCGTCCGGCACGCCACAGTCCGCGCGCCCGGTCGATATGAAAGATGTGCGCCAGCTCGTGCGTGATGACCAGACGCAACCAATCATCGTGAAAACGCAATTCGGTCGAGCCAATCGGCGGTACGGCGTAGATCACCACGCGATTGGTGGGGAACACCTGCGCAAATCCGTTGCTGAAGTCGACGTTGTCGGCAATCAACAGGTCGATCGGTCCGGCCGGTGCCGTCAGCTCGCGCGCCAACTGTGCGTACGCCACCTCGGCAATCGCGGCCGCGCGACGCGCCAACGGCTCCTGATCGGCACGGGCGTGCACACGCAGATGCGTGGTGGCCAGCGTGCGCATGGCGCCGCGTGGATCGACCTGGGCGTGCGCGGGCGTGGAGTCGCCGACTACCAGAGCCAGTAGACAGCAGACGGCTAGACGGGAGACGGGCGACGTCCGGGACGTCATGGGGTGGACAGAGTGCGAAAGTAGGCTTCCAGTCCGTCGGCAATGGCGGTCGCATAGCGCATCAGAAAATCCGGATTGCGCATGGCCGCTTCCTGTTCCGGCATCATGACGAATAGTCCCTCCGTCAATACCGATGGATACCAGGTGGGACGCGCCACGGCGAGATTCTGATAGTGCACGCCCAGATCGCGCAAACCAAAACTCGCGGTCAGCGCCGATTGCACGGGTCGCGCCAGTGGCTCGCTGGACTGATGATAGAACAGGGTGCTGGTCCCGTTCGCACTGAATGGATTGACACCGTCCGGCAGCGCATTCAGGTGAATGGACACAAACGCGTGCGCGTTCATGCGACGCGCCGCCACCGCGCGTTCGGTGAGTCCCACTGGCGCAAGTGTTTCACGGGTGAGCACGGGCGTCGCGCCGCGGGTGCGCAGCAACTCGAACAACAGTTCGCCAACCGGCAGCACCGCATCGCCCTCATACAAACCGGTGGGTCCCGTGGCACCGGCGGGCGGGTGACCCGGATCCACCGCGATGGTGAGTCCGGCCAGCGGACGCAACGGATCAATGACCGGCAGTCGACGGATGCGCAGCACGAAGGCGCGACGACTTTCGTCCCACAGCGACAACCATCCGTACACAGGCTGCGACAAGGTGAAGGTCACGCGCACCCGGTTGCTCCCCACCTGATCCCAGCTCATCCGACGTATCAACGTATCGTTGCCCAGTATCGGCGAGATGTCCGGATTGGCCTGCACGCCGTACATCGTCAGCACCAGCGTGCGTCCGTCTGGTTCCACCAGGAAGGCCGGTCGTTCACCCATCGTGATGCTGACGTCCACCCAGTCTCGCGACGGCGTCACGCGCAGGCCGCCGGTCACGCGCTTCGGCATCGCGCTCCCCTCCGGGAGTGCGACAATGTCCTCGTTGGCCACCCATACATCCAGCGCGTCGTCCAGTCTCACCCGCGTCGAGCCGTTCTGTCGTCCGGTGATGTCCAGCACGGTGCCGGGGAGCAGCAGCCACTTGTACGTCCCATCGGGCACCGTTCGCGCATTCACCACATGGTCGGTGTCACTCCCCACCAGGTTGGTGCTGCGTAACACCCCCAACAGCCGCTCGCTCGGCGCAGGCGTTTGCACCACCGGGACGGTCAGTCGCGTCGTGTCGACACCGCGAACCGCCACTATGCGCGAAGCAGTTACCAGTTGGGCTGCCGGCACATCGGTGGCGAACGTGAGACCCACATCGCGGTCGGCGGCAACCGCGCTATCCAGCGTCACCTCTGCACTCACGGGAGCGCGCGCGCCAAGCGCGGCCTGTCGAGCGGTCGACTGAATCCGTGTCAGGGGGATCATCGGTCGACGTGATCCATCAGCAAGCTCCAGCTGCAGGCGCGCATTCGCGGCCGCCCGCACGCTGACACGAATCCACTCGGTGGCAGTGGCTCGCAGTCCACGAGCCGGCAACACCGACGTGCTGTCCAGCAGTCGCGATCCCGTACTCGACAGAACCACCCGAGCGGGGTACCGCACGGTGAGGGATCGACGCAGCACTTCGTCGCCGCGGCTCACCACCAACTCGTATCGCGGGGCGGCTACCGGAGGGTTGGCAAGCCACGCAATGAAGGCCCCGTTGGGCGCGACCGGAACGGCCACGCCATTGATGGACAACGTGGCATCGCCGGACCCCACACTCCCCAGAACAAAGTTGGAATCGCGACTGGCAATGACCTGATTCTCACTCGGGTATTGCACGTGCGTCGCGAGGGCTGCGCCGGATACCACAGGGACCGGCGGCAGCCCGATAGGTACCGGCAGCGCGCGCGCCGGCATGGCCGTTGACGTTGGCGGTTGATTCGGGCGCGACGCCGCCGTCGAGCCGGTGGAGGATGGACCCGCCGTCCGACAGGCGCTTGCGGCCACCAGCAGGGCGGCACAGATAGTGCCATTCAGCCGACGCCGGTGTCGTCCGGTGGGCCACGGCGTGCGCGAGGTCTTGCATCGGAATGACATGGATGCAAGCTGACCCATAGCCATTGTGCCGTCCAGCGGGCTATTTGACCGGACTGACTCATTGGGACCATCTTTCCTTATGGGTCAATTTGTAGTTCGTTGGCATCCGACTCCTGTGACCGTACCAAAACCAGATGACCCTTCGCTCCGTAGGGAGTTCACCTGCCTCGGCTCGCCTCATGATTCGCCGCATGAATCTGTGACCGTTTCTGCCCCAAACTCCCAGCTTCCGTCTTCCAACGGTGAGTCGCGCATTGTCGCGCGCGTCTTCGCGTTGACTGACGTGGGGCGCTCGCGCGAGCACAACGAGGACGCCTTTCTGGTGGCCGACCTCGAGTCGGGCGAACCCGTCGGCTTTGATGCGGCCCCCCACGGCCTCACCGCAAATGCGCACGGCCTGTTGTTCCTGGTGGCCGACGGCATGGGTGGCGCCGCGTCCGGTGAACTGGCCAGCAGCATGGCCTCCGACGCGGTCCTCGACGTCATGCGCGAGGAATGGCGCGACCTCACGGGGCCCACGTCCGATGCATTCGCCACCGCCTTGCGCGACGCGACCATCACGGCCAACGGGCGCATTCACAGCTTCGCGCGGGAGAATCCCGAACATCGGGGGATGGGGACCACCGCCACGATTGCGGGATTGTTCGGCGACACGATCTACGTGGCACAAGTTGGCGACAGTCGCGCGTATCTGTTGCGCGATGGCAGCGCCAAACAACTCACCAAGGACCAGTCGCTCATGCAGCGGCTCGTCGAGGCCGGTGAGATGACGCAGGAACAAGCAGAGGCCAGCGACCGCCGCAATATCATTCTGCAGGCACTTGGCCCCGAGCCCCATGTCACCATCGATCTCACCCATCAGCAGTTGCGACGTGGTGACACGCTGATCCTGTGCAGCGACGGGCTCTCGGGACTGGTGCGCGTTGATGAGATGGCCCGCATTGCCTCCGAATCACCCAGCGTCGACGTGATGTGCCAGCGACTGATTGATCGGGCCAATGAACTGGGCGGGCCGGACAACATCACGGTGATCGCCGCGACGTTCGAAGGCGGCGCACTCGATACGAAGATCGACGGCGACGCGGTGGGCTACAACACGTACCCGCTGGCGGGGACGCTCAATCACGATACGGCCGAGGAGCCGCTGCCGCCGCCGTCGCTCAAGTCGCGACTGCGCAGTGACCCCACGCCACGCTATGGCACACCGGCACCCACGGCGGCTGCTCTGGAAGAAGAGTTCGCGCGGGCGCGCGAGGCCTAGGACGAAGCGGCGCTGGGCGCTCCCGAGGAGGTGGTCGAGGCGCGTCGCCGCAAGGTGGAACCGGTCTATTTCGTTCTGGTGCTCATCGCGATTGCCGCCGTGATGTGGCTGCTGGTCCGATTGCTGAAGAAATAGCGGTGTCCAACGTCAGGTGTCGTTGGCCTACGACACCTTGCGCGTCTTGAGCAGCGCTCGCGCTGCCGCCTGCTGCATCACCCGATCGCCGCTCCACGCGACGAGCGTTGGCACCGCGAAGGGCAGCTGCGCCGCGAATCGCGGGTCGCCGCACCCCACCACAATGGCGTCGCGCTGGAGTGCGCGCGCCGTGCTCAACCAGGTCGCGCACGCGCGCCACCGATGACGGCAACAGCGTCGAGCGCGACTTCATGGGCAGGTAGTCGGAGAAGAGTCCGATAACCAGCGGCCCGCCGCTGGCGACCGTCGGCTCGGACGCATCGCGCGCATCGTGCCCGCCGGCCCGCAACGCGTCGGACAGCGCGGTGGTGGCAACCATGGCGGTATTCACGTCGATGTCGTCATCCACAATGACCACTTCAGTGACCGTCCCCAGTGCGGGGAGCGGCCCGCTCGTCACGCGCAACACGCGATCGGCGAGCAAGGCGCCCCACGCCGTGTCGGCGCCGCTCGGTCGTCGCCAGTCGTTGGGCGGTGACGCCCACTGCGCCCATTTGAGTCGCCGACGCATAGCCTGCCGAATCCGCTCCGGCTCCAGCGTCCCGTCGCTCGCCGCACGCTCCAGTGCGTCCAGCGTCGATTCCAGATTCCCCGGATCAAGCAGCACATCACAGCCCGCGCGCAACGCCAGCACGGCCGCGCGGGCGACGTCGTGCCCCTGCAACACGCCGGCCATCGTCAGCGCGTCGGAGACAATCAGGTGGTCGTACTTGAGTTGCTGACGCAGCAGCCACTGCAGCATCTCGCGTGAGAGCGTCGCCGGTTCCCCGCTGGAGTCAAGCGCGGTGTACGCGACATGCGCCGTCATCATGCTCGCCACCCCTGCGCTGATGGCGGCGCGGAACGGGTGCAGGTCCTGCTCTTTCAGCTGATCGGCGGCAAAGGCGATGACCGGCAGCGTGAGCGACGGATCGTTCGTGACCCGGCCGATCCCCGGGAAGTGCTTCGCACATGCCAACACACCTTCGGCCTGGCACGCCTCAATCCACGCGGTGACCAACGTTGCCACGGCGCGCGCATCGCTGCCCATCGAGCGCGTGCCGACTATCGGATTCTCGGCCAACAGATCGAGATCGCACACCGGCGCCAGATTCCAGTTGACACCCATCGTGCGTGCTTCGCGCGCCGTCAGTCGCGCAGCACGGCGCAGCGACTCGATGTCGCCGAGTGCCACGATGGCTGCCAGCGGGGGCAGTCCGGTGGCGCCGGAGAATTGCTGTCCCGCGCCGCGCTCCAGATCGGCGGCAATGAGCAGACGATGCTTCGACTTGATCTGCAGATCTTTGGCCAGCGCCCGCACGACGTCCTGCTCACCGCCCACCAGCTGAAACCCGCCCACGCCAAGTTCGAGCGCCGCATCAATGCCGGGACGTGCATCGGCGAATCCGCGCCCGGGGGTCCAGTGCACGACCGGCACCAGCAGTTGTGCGAGGTCGCGACGCGTGCTCATGTGGCGGGCGTATAGTGGCCCAGCGTGCGAGCCCCGCGCGAGCCGGTGGCCCCGGGAACATTGCCGCTGCGTCCGGTGAGATGCAAATACCCCAGCAGCGCGAAGGCTACCGCTTCCTTGGCTTCACCGTCAAAGTACAGATCGTCGAAGCGCGCTACACGCATGGCACCTTCCGCGCGTGACGACGTCGCATGTGCCAGCGCGTCAGCCATGGCGCGCAGCAACGTCGGGTTCTTCGCGCCACCACCCGCCACCACCACTTCGCGCACCGGCTCGGGCAGGAACCGCGCATACTGGTCGGCGATGCTCCGTGCCGTGAACGCCGTGGCCGTGGCAATGATGTCTTCATCGCGCACGGCGTCGCGGCCGGCCTGGCATCGGGTCATGAAGGCGTCGATGTACTCGCGCGAAAACCACTCGCGCCCCGTGCTCTTGGGCGGCTCCTCGCGAAAGAACGGCGCGTCAAGCAGTTCGGCAACCACCGCGTCAATGGGAGTACCGGCCCGCGCCAGCGCCCCATCGCGGTCGTACGGCAGCTCGGGGCGCAACGCGCGCGTGACCGCATCGATGATCACCACGCCGGGTCCGGTATCGAACGCCCGCACGGCGCGCACATCGTCCGATTGCCCGGCCGACCTTGGCGGCACGACCGTCACATTGCCGATGCCGCCCAGATTCTGGAGTGCCCGCCATTCCGTCGCATGCGCAAACAGGCGGGCATCCGCCATGGGGACCAACGGGGCACCCTGACCACCCGCCGCCACGTCACGCGCACGAAAGTCGGCCACCACGGCGCATCCCGTGCGCTCGGCAATGCGTGAGGCATCGCCGAGCTGCCACGTACTGTGTGGAGGTTCATGCCACACCGTGTGCCCGTGCGAGGCAATGGCCGCCACATCGGTGCGCGCCACGCCGGCGTCCGCGAGGGCCATCACCGCCGCATCCGCCAGCCAGTCGCCCAGATCCGCATGCAAGCGACAGTATTCGCGTGCCGTGCCGTGTCGCATCGATGATTCGAGACGCTCGCGCTCCGTCACCGAGTAGGCGCGTTGCGTGAACGCCAGCATGGTGGTCTCGATGCGACCGTCGGCGGTATCGACAAAGCGCACCACGCACGCCGAGATGCCATCCAGCGACGTCCCGGACATGAGACCCACGAGCACGGCACCCGATTGCGGATTGATGATGGGGCGCGTCATTCGTTGACCGGCGGCGGCGCGTGCGGGATGACGCGCCGGATCACGCCGCCAGCCTGCGCAAGATGGGCTGCCGCCTCGACGGCCTCGATACCCAGCGCGTGCATCACGATGGCCAGTTTCACCGCTCCACCGGCGCGTGTCAGCAGATCGCGCGCCGCCTCGCGCGACACCAGCGACACCTCCATGACGATGCGTTCGGCGCGATCGGCCAACTTCGAATTCGTGGCGCGCAAATCGACCATCAGGTTTCCGTAGCTCTTGCCCACCCGGATCATGGCGCCGGTGGTGATCATGTTGCACACCAGCTTCGTGGCGGTGCCCGCCTTGAGCCGTGTCGAACCCGTGAGCACTTCGGGGCCCACGACCGGCAGGATCATGATATCGGCCACGGCACGCATCGCCGGCGGCGGCTCACTGCACGCGATGAGCGCCGTGGTCGCACCGAGCGCGCGCGCGCGCGACAACGCGCCACGCACGAATGGTGTGGTACCGGACGCGGCGATCCCGACCACGACATCGCCTGCGGTGACCGCATTCGCGTCCATGACGTCGGCGCCGGCGTCGGGATCGTCTTCGGCGCCTTCGATTGGCGTCCGCAACGCCACATCACCGCCGGCGATGAGCCCCACGACCATGGCGGGATCCGTGCCGAACGTCGGCGGACACTCACTGGCATCGAGCACACCGAGTCGCCCGGAGGTTCCCGCGCCGATGTACAACAGGCGGCGATCGGCGCGGAACGCCTGCTCGACCACGCTGATCGTGCGCGCGATGGCGTCCCGCTGTGTCGCGACCAGATCGGCGACACCACGATCTTCCGCGCTCATCAGATCGACGATCGCCTCCGCCGATGCGAGATCGATGTCGACGGTTCGCGGATTGCGACGTTCGGTGACGCGTGGATCCAGCGTCTGTGCGGGCACGAGAAGGATTGGGGGAAACTGTCGCCAGTGTCGCACCCCGACTACCTTCCACGATACCGGCGCGATCTGATGCCGAAACTTACGAGTCCGAATGCGCGAACCGCAAGCCGCATCGACACTTGGCATCGTGCGTCACGCATGGCGTCGTGTGTCCCCCCCGTTCCGACGTCGCACTGGCGTCCATCGCATCGGCACCTTCGCGGTCGCCACGATGCTTGCCATCGGCGCGCTCATGCCGACATGCCTGCAGGGACAGATTCGTCGGCCGGTCGACACGGGCCCGAACTATGGCTGGTGGCTGTCGGGAGGTGCCGGGTCGGCCTCCATCAGCACCGATATCACCGACGGCGTTTCCCGAAGCAAGTGGCATTTCGGCAGCGACCCGCTGTGGCAGTATCGCGCGACGCTCGAGAAAGCGATCGACGAATTCACCACGCTGGGTATCGCCGCCGGATACGGCCCCGTGGATGTGCTCCTCTCATCCATCGCCGGCGGCGCCAATGGCAAATTGCCCGCCGCCTGTCAGGTGAGCTGCGCGGCCACCACCGAGCTGTGGTCGGGTATGGTGCAATTCCGTTCGGGAGGCGGAACGGGCTTCCACACCCTGTTCGAGGCCAGCGGCGGCGGCACCGCATTTCGCAACTTCAAGACCAAGACCGACGCAATCGCCATCCCGGGCATTAAGAGCAGCCTCGACCTGTCGGGCACACTGGGTGCCGGATTCGGTTATCCCCTCTCGCCGGGCATGGTGATCGCGCTGGTGCAAGACTTCGGCATCGGCTTTCACACCAAGGCTGAGCTGCCAGAGGGCACCGGCCGGTCGTGGCGCATGCGGAACACGCGCGCCTCGCTGCGCATCAGGTTCGGGGGTCGCTGAAGCTGGATAGACGGGACACTGGAGACGGAAAGACGGGAGACACCCAGTCGCTTGGATGTCTCCCGTCTCGCGTCTCCCGTCTCCCGTCTTAATCCACCGTCCCCCGCCTACGCACCAATCTTCACCGTCAGCGGCCCGTCCAGCTTCACCGTGATCGCACCGCCGCTGCCCAGGCACGTATCGTAGTCCGCCGTCGCGGCTGCCGCGGCCGTGCCGGCCGCCGCACCAGCGGCCGCGCCGATCACCGTCCCCTTGGTGTTCTTGCCGATGATCTGGCCGGCGATCGCGCCGATCACGGCTCCACCGGCAACCTTCTTGGCGTCGGTGCCCTTTGAGGCACTGCGCACGCGCTCGGTCGACGCGGTTTGGAGCGTTGACTCCACGGGATAGCTCTCGCCGCCGAACGTGACGCTGACCAGCTTCACCTTGAGCACGGTCACATCACTGCTGTTCTTGGCGGTCTTCGACTCGGTGACTTCAAACGTCCCCGTGGCACCGGCCGGGATCACGACGCCGTTGCTGCCATTCACCGCCTGCGACAATTGCGCGGCGAACTTCTCTCCCACCGTCGATGTGTTGCTGCACACTTTGGCGTTCGCCGCGAACTGCAACGATGTACCCGCATCGACGACGCCCGTCTTGGCGGCAGCCGGTGCCGGTACCGGCGTGGGCGCCGGGGTTGTTGACGTCGCGGGAATGGGTGTTGGACGAACAGGCTTTGGGGTTGGCTTGGGCTTCGGCGCGACCGTCACCGGCGCTTCGGTTGGCGGTGGCGTCGTCGGCACGTCCTGCAGCTTCGGCTGCGCATTGGTGTCCGTGGCCGCCATCGCCAGGTCGCGACCCAGCGCGGTGTCACTCTTGAGGGCGCTGTCGCCGCTCTTGGAATCACCACACGCCACCAAGGCAACAAACGCCGTCGACGCCAGGAGCGCGAACGCGGTGCGCATCACCGGACGGACCGACGGGATATATTCACGACGCGATGGAACGGACGAACGAGCGTTTGAACGCATTTGCGACACTCCTGAATTGGTGGTGCGAGGGCGGCCACGGCCGATATCTCGCGTGACGTACATGATGAAACTACCGGATCGAACCTGCTTGGTGTTGGAACGCCGGCGTGAACGGCAGTAGCCGACCGCCGACGCGCACACCCGCGCGGGTGGCGTTGAAACGCCTCCTCCCTTACTACCACCCGTACCGCGCGCAAGTTGCGGTGGGCCTGCTGGCAGTGGTCGTGGCGGCCGCGCTGGCCAGCGTGATTCCAACCTTGCTGCGACGGGGCATCGACGCCATGCGGTCCGGTGCCGACACTGTCACGCTCTGGCGCCTGGCGTCGGTGATGCTCGTCACAGCCGTGGCCAGCGGCATCCTGCGTTTCCTCATGCGACAACGGCTCAACGGGGTCAGCCGGCGGATCGAGACCGACCTCCGTCATGACATCTTCGCCCGACTCACCGCGCTCGATCCCGCCTGGTACTCGCGAATACGCACCGGCGATCTCATGGCACGGCTGACCAATGACCTCAGCGCAGTCCGCATGGCGACGGGTCCGGCCATCATGTATCTCGTCAATACCATCGCCGGCGGACTGTTCGCCATGTTCATGATGCTGCGCATCAGTCCGCTGCTTACCGGTGCGGCCCTCCTCCCCATGGCGGGGTTGCCCATCCTCATGCTGCGATTGGGACGCACCATCCACGCGCGCTTCGAGGCGGTACAATCACAGTTCAGCGATCTCTCGACCGGTGCGCAGGAGAATCTGGCTGGCGTGCGTGTCGTGCGCGCGTACCGACAGGAAGCCGCCGAGTCGGTGCGGTTCAACGCGATGGGCGAGGCGTATCTCGAGGCCAACATGCGACTCGCCAGACTCAACGGCCTGATGCACCCGGGATTTGCCTTGCTCGCCGGCCTCGGCGGCGCCGTCACGATCGGCGTCGGTGGCCGACTGCTCATCGAGGGGCGCATCACGATTGGCGGGTACGTGGCGTTCGGCATCTACCTCGCCATGCTGACCTGGCCGCTCATCGCCCTTGGGTGGACCACCAATCTGTTCCAGCGCGGTGCCGCGTCGATGGCGCGCGTGCTTGAGCTGCTCGATGCGGAAGCGGAGACGGTGCGAGACCTCGGCCAGGCAACCTTGCCAACCCACAACGGTGGCCGCGCGCTCGAATTTCGCGGCGTGTGGTTTCACTATCCCTCGCCGACGATGGCCGCGCGTGCTGGCGACAGCGCCGCGTCATCGGAACCGCGATGGGTGCTGAAAGACATTTCCTTCACGGTGCCCGCCGGCGGTACGCTGGCCATCGTCGGCGCCACGGGCTCCGGCAAGAGCGCACTGATGGATCTTGTCCCCCGCATGTTCGATCCGCAGCGCGGCGACATCCTGCTGGACGGCGTGCGCATTCGCGACCTCTCTCTCGACGACTTGCGGGGAGAGATCGGCTATGTGCCTCAGGATTCGCTGTTGTTCAGCGAGACCGTGGGAGCGAACGTGGCCTACGGGTTACCCGCCAATACGGATCAGCGCGACGCCGTAGCACACGCCACGGAGATTGCGCAACTCGCCGAGACCATCGAACGCCTGCCTGATGGACTCGGGACTCGACTTGGTGAACGTGGTATCAACCTGTCTGGTGGTCAGAAGCAGCGCACGGCACTGGCGCGCGCGCTCGCGCGTCACCCGCGCCTCGTTCTGCTGGACGACGCTCTCTCGGCGGTGGATACCCACACCGAGGCGGCCATCCTGACCGGTCTGCGCAGTGCACTCGCCGGACGCACCGCCGTCATTGCGTCTCATCGCATCAGCGCCGTCCGTGAAGCCGATCACATCATCGTGCTCGACCACGGGATCATCGTCGAGCAGGGGCTGCACGAACAACTGGTCGCGCGCAACGGACGATACGCGCAGTTGCTGAGCCGCCAACAGCTGTTGGACTCGATCGAAGCGACCTGACGCGACAGTCGGCGGACCGGCGGCGCCGGTCAGAGTCGATCCAGCAGGAAATCCGGCGTGAACGGTTGCAGCAGGGCCGCCAACCGTTCAAACCAACCGCTGAACATCAGTGCGCCCACCAGAATGAGAAGCACGCCGGCGACGCGATTCACGGTGCCCAGATTTTTCTTGAACTTCTGGAAGAACGACAGGAATCGTTCGAGCGCCAGCGCCGCAAGAAGGAATGGGACCGCGAGTCCGGCCGAGTACGCGGACAACAGGCCGATGCCCTTGGCCAGATCCGTTTGGTTGGCGGCCAGAATCAGGATCGCACCAAGCGTCGGACCCAGGCACGGTGTCCACCCGGCACCGAAGGCGATACCCACCACAATCGTCCCGAGATACCCGATGGGTTTGTCGCTGATGTGCATCCGACGCTCGCGCTGCAATGCGTCAACCCGAAAGACACCCAGCATCCACAGACCCATCAGGATCATGAGCACACCGCCGGCCCGCGCGATCCACGAACGATACGCCAGCATCAACTGACCGAACGCGGTCGCCCCCGCACCCAGCGCCACGAAGATGAACGAGAAACCCAGTACGAACAGCACCGCGTGCAGGAGGGTCGTTCGTCTCGCACGCGAGATGTCTTCCAGCCCGAGCCCGGTGATGAACGTGATATAGCTGGGCACGAGGGGCAGGACGCACGGGCTGAGGAAACTCAGCAGCCCGGCCGTGAACGCCACCAGCACGGTCAGTGATTCATTCGCCATATGTCTCCGGGCCCGATGACCACACGCACGCGAGGAGCGTCATGGGCGCGAACGGGTGTCGCCGCGTCGACACTCCCCGCACTGACCGTAGATCACGAGCCGATGCCGTTGTCGTGAGAAATCGTGCGCCTCGGCCAACAGGGTGGTCATGCGCTCCAGCCGCTCATCACGAAACTCGGTGACACGTCCGCACACGCTGCACAGCAAATGCTCATGATGCGGAATGCCGCGGGCCGCCTCGTACCGCTTGAACCCCTCGCCGAAATCCCGTTCCACCACCAGGCCGCTGCGCACCAGCACCTCGAGCGTCCGATACACCGTGGCGGTGCCGGCCTGATTGCCGCGCGCGCGCAACGCTTCGGCAATGTCTTCCGCTGACAGATGTCGTTCCGTGCCCAACACCACCTCGGCGATCGCCAGACGCTGCGCGGTCACCGGCAGGCTGTGATCCCGCAGGAACGCGACGAATGATTCGCGGTCCGCGTCCAGCCCTCGCGGCGTGGAGGGCTGATCGGTCACGCCACGGGTCGTGGCCATTCCATCCGTAGCGCGCGAGCGATCTGGCGGTCGGAGTAGCGAAGAATTTCCGTTTCTTCTCCGGCCCGCCGCTGCACACCACGCACGACGGTCTCGACGGTGATGAGCGGGGCGTCTGCCTCGTCCACCACGTCGGCTTCCCACTTGCCGCGATCAGGACCCTTCAGCACCAGCCGATAGCGGGCGGTGTACACGGTGTGCCGCACAATGGGAACGTCCGCCGCGTTGGCAATCACATCGTCCAGCGCTTCGTCATCGACACCGACACTCGCGAGCACGTCGAGCCGGTCGCCCGATTCCTCCTCGCGCGCCAGATACGGCGAATCGTCGGCCGTGTCCGCGTGAATCGACACGTCCTCGTCGTCGACATCGCCATCGACCGCCGCATCAATCAACAGGTCCGTCTCGATCTGGTGGTCCGGGATTTCCACGTGTTCAACGGGTGCATCAGGCGAGGTCACCGGAACGCGCGCGGCGACCACCGCGATCCCGGTTTCGGTTCCGCCTTGCCGCAGCGGAGCAAACAGGTGCAACTCCTCGATGCGATCCAGCGGCACCCTGGCAATCACCGCTCGGAGAAAGCGCTCCGTCACCTCAGACACCGGGGCGTCCGCGCGATCCGGTCCCGCCACGGGGATCGACTCGGTCGGCGGGAATGCCACGGGGTCCGTGTGGAGATCGGAGGTATCGAGTTCGGTCATCAGGTCATGTTCAGGGAATCGGACGGAATTGCGCTTCCGCTGGAAGATCACGGGCCGCTATGGGGTGAACAAGGCAGGTGTTACGCACGCGCCCTTGACGATAGCGCGCAAATTGGTATTTTATCTCATTACTGTATTATTCGCATGGCACGCACGCTGTGAGACCATCAGAACCAAAGGAACTCCGATGTCACTCGCCCTTCGCACCCTTACGCTTCTGGCCGCACCGCTACTCGTTGCAGCCCGACCGATCGTGGAGCCAAAACCCTACGTGGTCGACAAGGCCCACAGCGAGATCAACTTCATCGCCGATTCGCGGCTGCTGAGCGCGCACGGCTACTTCGAGAAGTGGGACGCCACCATCCAACTCGACACCGCCAATCTCGCGGCGTCGGGCGTCTCCATCACCATTGAGGCCGGCAGCATCAACACCCGCGTCACGATGCGTGACAATCACCTCAAGAGCGACGCGTTCTTTGATGTGGCCAAGTTTCCGACCATCACCTTCAAGTCCGTCGGTATCAAGCAATCGGCACCGAAGATCTACGAGATCACGGGTGACCTGACCATGCGCGGCGTCACCAAGCGGATCAGCGTTCCAGCCTACATGGTGTTCTACGACAAGGGGGCGGGGAGATTTCGCGGCCAGTTTACGGTGTTACGAAAGGAGTACGGTGTGTCATTCGATCCGCCGGTGAATCCGATCGAGAACGAAGTGCAGGTTCAGTGGGATTTCTCCATCAAGGAACCGCCGCCGGCCAAGTAACACTGGCCATCAGGGCCGCCGCCTGCGTCAGCACGGCGGGCGGCTGCACCAGCGAGATGCGAAAATGCCCGCGTCCCGCGTCCCCGAATGCGATGCCGGGCGTTACGACCACACCGGGCCCGCGTATCAAGGCGTCCACCCAGCCCCAGTCGTCGAATCCGTCCGGCACACGTAGCCACAGATACATGG
Source organism: Gemmatimonadaceae bacterium (assembly GCA_016720905.1). Lineage (NCBI taxonomy): Bacteria > Pseudomonadati > Gemmatimonadota > Gemmatimonadia > Gemmatimonadales > Gemmatimonadaceae > Gemmatimonadaceae bacterium. The sequence goes on from JADKJT010000007.1 coordinate 108,685, forward strand.
TGGCCGACGGCGTCTTCACGGGCCATCCGTTGGCCTGAAACGCCGACACCAGCGCATCCCGACGCGCCCGATACTCGGCCACCACCGGCGGCACGATGGTCGCCGCGTGCGTGAATGCAGCCGCGCCTGCACGCTGCGCGAGTGTCGACACGCCGTATCCGATATTGGCGCGATACTGATCGAGCACCGCAATGGCCTTGGCATTGCCCGCCACGAAAGCAATACGCACGCCCGCCATGTTGAAGCTCTTCGAACAGGTGTGCAGCTCGACCGCCACATCACGCGCGCCCGGCACCTGCAACACGCTGGGCACCACATGGCCATCAAATGCCAATTCGCTGTAGGCCAGGTCGCTCACCAAGAGCAGGTCGTGCCGCCGCGCGAAATCCACCAGCCGCTCGAATTCGGACAGCGTGATGGTGGCGGTAGTGGGATTGCTGGGATAGTTCACGATCAGCATGCGGGCGCGAGCCAGGTCGTCCGACGCGATAGCACCGAGATCCAGACGGCCGTCGCCATCCATTGGCACGCACACCGGCGTTGCGCCGGCCAGCTGCGGGGCGCGTGAATACACTGGATAGTAGACGGCCGGGATGAGCACGACGTCGCCCGGATTGACGTGTGACAGCACCAGTTCCGCCAACCCCTCTTTCGATCCTGCCAGCGCCAGGAGTTCGCGCGTCGGGTCGACAGAGACCGCGAACCGCGTGATCAGATAGGCGGCAATCGCTTCGCCATACGCCGGGTGCATCGTGAAGTGCGGGTAACCACTCAACGCCGGCTCCGCCGCCGCTCGTTGGATGGCCTCCATCACCACCGGTGCGATCGGCTGATCCGGGCTGCCAATGCCCAGATCAATCAGCGTGCGACCCTCCGCACGCGCGGCACGCCGCCGCGCGTCGAGTTCCCAGAAAACGTATTGTGGAATGGCTGAAAGCAGGCGTGAAGACATCGAGGACGGGAAATAGTCAGTGCACGGATACGAACCCACCAAACTTAACCCCACCCCTCACCAGCCGGATGTCTCCCGTCTCCCGTCTCCCGTCTCCCGTCTCCCGTCTGCGTCAAAGCAGCGTCACCGGATCCCTATCAACCACCAGCCGCAGCTCCGCGTGCTTCGGCACCGGACACCGTTCGGCGATGTAGCGGGCCAGTCGCGTCATCGCACCGGTGCGCGAGGACTTGATGAGCAGATGCCAGCGCCAGCGATCCTTGATCCGATCGATGGGACATGGGGCCGGTCCCACCAGCACGACATCACGCAGACCCGCGCGCGCCACCAGTGTCGTGATCCACTGTGTGGCCGCCAACATGGCCTCGGCCGTCGCGGCCTGCTCCACGCCGCTGACCACCACGTTCGCCAGCGACACGAACGGCGGGTACGTCGGCAGCCGGCGGTGGCTCAACTCCTCCTGCACGAACGAAAGGAAGTCATGCGTGACGGCGTGACGCACCGCATGATGCGTGGGGAGCCGCGTCTGGATGTACACATCGCCGCCCTTGGGTCCACGGCCCGCGCGCCCTGCGACCTGGCTCAGCAACTGAAATGTTCGCTCGGCCGATCGGAAATCCGGCATGTTCAGCCCGGTATCGGCGTCGATCACGCCAACCAAGGTGACATTGGGGAAGTCGAGTCCCTTGGCGATCATTTGCGTGCCGAGCAGGATATCGATTTCGCCGCTCGCCACCCGATCCAGAATCGCCGTGTGGGCCCACTTCCCGCTGGTGGTATCAACGTCCATGCGCGCCAGTCGCGCTTCCGGAAACCGGTCAGCGACCAATCGCTCAACCTGTTGCGTGCCAAGTCCGCGGCGCTGCAGTGCGTCCTCCCCGCAGGCGGGACACCGTGCGGGTACCATCGCCTGATGCTGGCAATAGTGACAGATCAGCGATTCGGGCACGCGATGATACGTGAGCGATATGCTGCAGTGCGGGCACACCTGCACATCACCGCAGGCGTGGCACTGCACGTACGCCGCATAGCCGCGTCGATTCAGCAGCAACAGGCTCTGCTCCCCACGCACCAGTCGCGACTCGATGGCGGCACTCAGCACCGGACTGAGCACGCCCATCGATGGATCGAATGGCGCATGGGGTATCCTGGCGGCCACCGCGTCGCGCATGACCACCCGCAAGTCGACCACCTGCACCGGCGGCAACTGCGCACCGCCGGCACGATCGGGCAGTGACAGGCGAATGGCCTGCCCGCGCTCCGCGCGTTCCCAGCTCTCCAGACTCGGGGTGGCGCTTCCCAGCACCACTATTGCGCCTTCGGCGCGCGCGCACAATCGCCGCTTCGCGCGCATGATAGCGCGGCGTCTCCGATTGCTTGTAGCTGGACTCGTGCTCCTCGTCGACAATGACCACGCCCACCTGCGACAGTGGCGCGAACAGCGCCGATCGCGCCCCTACCGCAATGCGACGCTCGCCGCGTCGCAGTGATTGCCAGGCGTCGTGCCGTTCCCCGTCGCTCAGTCCGGAGTGCAGCACCGCAACCGCGTCGCCGAACGCGCCGCGAAAACGATCCACCGTCTGCGAGGTCAGGGCGATCTCCGGCACCAGCACGATCGCCGTGCGCCCCGGTTGCGCGAGGACCGCACGCAGCACTTCGATGTACACCAGCGTCTTGCCGCTGCCGGTGATGCCGTGGAGCAGAAACGTCTGACCGGGCGCGCCGCTGAGTATGGCGTTCACGACCGCGCGTTGTGCTGCCGACGGCGTCGCAGGGGGTGCCACGCCGGCGCGATCGGCAAAGGGATCACGCGCGACCGATTCGTCGCGCACCTCGATCAGTCCGCGCTTGATCATCGCGGCCACGACACCCGCGCTGCAGTTCGCCTGCTGGCGCAGGGTTTCCACCACAGCCACACCGCCTTGCGCTTCCAGCAGTTCGTACACGACCCGCTGTTGCTTCGCGCGGGCGAACGTGGTCTCGCGTTGCAACAGCGAGGGCAATTCCAGCGCAATGCACGCCACCCGCCGGCGCTTTGGGGCCGAGTCCACGCCGCGCGACGTGGTGAGCGATGCGGGCAACATGGCGCGCAGTGTCATGCCAATGGGCGCCGCGTACCACTCGGCAATCCAGCGACCAGTATCCAGCAACGCGGGAGGAATTGCCGGCTCGCTATCGAGCACCGAATGAATCGCCTTGAGCGTAACACCCTCTGGGGGCACAGCGGGTCCCAGACAAATGCCGACTTCGCGACGTGCCCGGAAGGGCACCAGCAAACGGCTTCCCGCAGGGATCGGCATGGCGATCCCTTCAGGCACGAGGTACGTGAACGTCCGGAAGAGCGGAACCGGAAGCGCCACCTCGACACACCGGGTGGTCGCGGTCATGACCGGTGCGCGGTTACCGGCGTTGCACGCCGAGTCCCGGCGCCGTACCCAACGTGATCTGCCCGGATGGGATGGCGGGACCCACGAACGGATCGTCGGCCAACAGCGCCGCACCATCAAGGTCGGCGTCGTCCAGCAATGGTGAGAAGTGGGCCGCCGCCGCAATCCCCAGGGTGGTCTCCACCATGCAGCCGCACATCACCCGCATCCCGTGCGCGCGGGCCACCGCAATCATGCGCATGGCTTCGCGCAAGGAACCGCACTTGGCAAGCTTGATGTTCACGCCGTCCACGACGCCGTGCAATTTGGGAATGTCCGTGGCCACCAGGCACGATTCGTCGGCGATGACATCGATCGGCGAACGCTCGCGCACGAATCGCAGCCCGTCGAGGTCGTGCGGCGGCAACGGTTGCTCCAGCATGTCGACACCGTGCGCGGTGAGCACATCCAGCATGGCCAATGCGCGTTTGGTCGTCCAGGCCGCATTGGCATCAACCCGTAGCGTGGCGGCCGGTGCCTCTTCACGGACCACACGCACGATATCGGCGTCGCGCGGCGTGCCAAGCTTGATCTTGAGAATCGGATATGCGGCCGCCTCTCGAACGCGGGCGCGCAACGTCGCCTCGTCGGGCGCGATCCCGATGGTAAAGCTCGAGCGCGGCGTTGACGCGCCGTCCAGCCCCCAGAGCTTCCACAACGGCACCCCCAGACGCTTGGCCGCCAGATCGTGCAACGCCGCGCTGATCGCGCACCGGGCGGCCGCGTTCCATCGCAACACCTTCTCCAGTTCACGCTCAATCGCGTCAATCGACCAGGCATCGGCCTGCGCCATTACCGGGGCAAATCGCGCCAGCGCAGTCATCACGCTATCCGCCGTTTCGCCATAGAAACGGCTCGGCGCCGCTTCACCCCAGCCTTCCAGTCCGTCGTCCGCGCTCTGCGCATCGCGCACCCGCACCCAGACCACCTGGAATTCGCTGGTGCCGCCGCGCGCGATGACAAACGGGTGACGGGTGTGGACCGTGAGAATCTCCGCCTGAAGCTGCACGATGGTCGACTCAGTGAGGCGTGATGCCGGACTGTCGCGCGGCACGGGCGCTGCGCACATCGCCGGACGCGCCGTGGCCGGCGAGAAATCCAATGAGCGCATCGGCCAACTCGAAACCGCGATCGTATCGGTCGGTGGCGGGCTTGGCGAGACACTTCATGACAATGCTGCTGAGGATCGCGGGCACCTTCGGGTCGGTCTGATCGGGGGCCACGGGTGTCTCATGCACGTGCTTGTAGCCAACGGCATAGGAATCCTCCCCGTCAAACGGCGGAGATCCCAGCAGCATCTCATACAGCAGCAAACCCACCGCATACAGGTCACTGCGGCCGTCAACCAACTTCCCCATCGCCTGCTCGGGCGACATGTAGTGCGGCGTGCCCATCGCCCGACCGGAGGCCGTCAGTCGCCCATGGAAGCGTGCCGTGGCGATGCCGAAGTCGGTGAGCGCCACGTTGCCATCTTCGTCAAACAAGATGTTGTCCGGCTTGATATCGCGATGCACCACGCCGTGGCGATGCGCATAGTCGAGCGCACACGCCACCTGTACCGCAATGGCGGCGGCTGGCGAGGGCGCGACCGTCTTCTGTCGTCCCAGCAGGTCGGCCAGCGATCCACCGGCGTAGTAGGGCATCACCAGATAGTCGATGTCCCCCAGCGTGCCCATGTCGGCAATGGCGCAAATGAAGGGGTGTACCAGCCGTGCCGCAGCCTCCGCCTCACGGCGGAATCGCTCGCGCATCTCTTCTTCCAGCGCCAGCGATTTGTGCAGGACCTTGATCACCAGCGGTCGACCAAGCGCCACATGTTTGGCCAGATACACATGCGCCATGCCGCCGCTCCCCAGGCGCTTCACGACGGTATAGCGGTTCCCGGTGGCCACCCGCAGCTCGCGCAGCTCTTCGTCGGGGATATCGAACGGCGGGGCGCTGACCTCGGGCAACGCGGCCCCGCAGCGCGTGCATCGGGCAGCCGCAGCCCGATTCCAGGTTCCGCATTCCGGACAAAACATCGATGCGAGGTTCGAGTGAGATCGGCGAACGGACTAGAACAGGCGTCGGCGACGCAGGAAGTATAGCAGGGCGAGTCCCAGTCCCAGCTGCACCACCAGCAGCAGCCAGAATCCGTGCGGCCAACCCATCAGTGGAATCCTGGCGAAGTTCATGCCCCACATGCCGCTCACCACGACAAACGGGAGTGACATGGTGGCCACCAGCGACAGGCCTTTCGTGCTCGAGGCGAGCCGATTCGATACCTGCGTGAGATAGGAGTCCATCGTGCTGCTCAGCAGTTCCCGATAAGTGTCCAGCGAGTCGTTGATGCGCATGACGTGATCATAGATGTCGCGAAAATAGATCTGGACATCGGGTGTCAACAGCGTGCTCGGCCGGTTCGTCAGGATATTCATCACTTCGCGCGACGGCTGCAGATACCGGCGCAACGACAGCACCAGGCGCTTGACCGTGAAGATGTCGCGCAGCGCCGTCTCGTCGAATGACGCGAACACCCGCTCCTCCAATCCGTCGATGAACTCGTCGATCTGGTGCATGACCGGGAAGAAACTGTCGATCGTCTCATCGAGAATCGCGTGCAGCGCGCGCTCAACACCGCGCGACAGCAACTCGGGCGATCGCCGCATCGCCTCGGAGACGCGCTCAATGGACGGCATGGGGCCTGAATGTACCGTCACCAGGAAGTGCGGTCCCAGGAAACAGTACAGGTCCTTGGTCTCCAGATCGTACGGGTCCTCGGTGCTCTCGGCCAACCCCACGCCACGAATGACGATGAACAGGAAATCGGAGTACTCCTCCAATTTCACGCGCGAGTGCGGGTTGAGCGTGTCCTCAATCGCCAGTGGATGGAACCGAAACACCTTCTCCAGCAACGCGTGCTGAGACCGTACCGTCGAGTCGATGTCCACCCACAGCGGCCCACCATCCGCCATCAATTGCGCCAGCTCGCGCGGATGGCAGTCCAGCACATCGGCGCCGTCCTTCGAGCGGTAGATCGTGCGCGGTGGCGCGTCCTGAACCGGAAGAGTCATGTGGAGGAAGTTACGTGCCGCGCCACTATCAGGCCAACGCGGCCAGATGCGTCAGGACGGCCTGTGCGACGGGGTCCGGTGCGTAACCGCCCTCGAGCGCGCTCACCAACCGGCCGCCACACCATAGATCTGCGCGGGCCACCAGGGCGCGAGTGAGCGCATCGATGTCCCCCAACGACAGCGTAAAGCCACCCAACGGGTCGTCGGCCAGACTGTCAAAACCGGCGCTGAGCAACACGAGGTCGGGCGTAAACCCGACCGTCGCGGCATCGACCGCGTCCAGCAGCGCGCCAACGTAGCGCACTGACGGTAGCCCGGCCGCCAGCGGGACATTCCAGATGGTGCCGAGCGGACCGCGATCATCGGCGCTCCCGGTGCCTGGGTACCATGGCCACTGGTGCATCGACACGAAACGAATTCGCGGGTCATGCTCCACCAGCGCCTGAGTCCCGTTGCCGTGATGGACGTCCCAATCCACAATGAGCACCCGCTCGCAGTGGTGTCGGGTCAGGGCGTAGTGTGCCGCTATGGCCACGTTGCCGAAGACGCAGAATCCCATCGCACGGTCGCGCAACGCGTGGTGTCCGGGAGGCCGCACCGCCGAAAAGCTGCGAACGGCCCGACCGTCGAAGGCCATGTCGACGCCGTCGAGTACGCACCCCACGCTCGCCGTCGCTGCATCCCACGATCCCTCGGACACCACCGTATCCGGACCGAGCGTGCCGCCACCGGCCGTCACGAGCGCGGCGACCTGATCGATGTAGGCCAGGTCATGCACCAACAGCAACTCCTCGCGCGTGGCGTGACGCCCCTCGAGATGCTGCAGCCGCTCGAACAGCGCGGGTTCATGGCGCAACGCGCGCGGAATCGCCCGCAGACGACCGACATGTTCGGGATGTCCCCATCCGGTATCGTGTCGGCCGCAATCGGAATGCGAGATGAAGGCCACCTTGGTCATGCACAAACGTCCGAAAGCGTGAAAGGACTCATGGGGTTCACGGAGCACCGCGCAGTCGCCGCATGGCCCACTCGGCCAGCATGGCGCTGCAGGCGATGGCGAACAATAGCCATTCACGCCCCCCGGCACGTCCACGGCCCTCGGTGGGCGGGGCGAGCCTCGTGGTCGACGCGCCAATACGCGCGACGAGATCCGCGACGGGTGCGGCATCGCCGGGCCACCGCGCCGCCGAGGATGTTGTCCCGCTCGTCGTGTCGGCCTCGACGGACTCACTCGGCGGCGTCCACGTCACCGCGCTCAGGAGATCATTCCACCATCGCCGATGTGCATCAGCCGCACCATCAGTCCCCTCCATGCGCCAGTGCCAGGTGGATCGGTACCCACTGACCAGCACCCGACCAACCCCGCGGCGCGCGGCAACGACCATGGCGTCCCGATCTTCCCGCTCCAGCACGACCGATGCGGAATCGGCACGCAGGCGCAGCGCCGACAATCCACGCCGCGGCTGATCCGTGAGCAGCGCACCGGCCACGACGGCGCGATCATCCATCGCGTGTGCCGGAAGCAGCGATACCAGCCGTGGATCACGCACGGCGTCTCCAGCGATCACCACGCCGCCACCCTGCTCCAGAAAGCGACGCACGTCGCCCGTTCGCGCGAGGCCGCTGTCCAGCACCACCGCGACGGAATAGCGCGTCGTATCGAGAATCCCTGGCGCGCCGATCGTGACACGTGATGTCGGCGAGAGCAGCAGCGTGGCATCAACCAGCCATCCCATCTCCTCCAGTGCCGCGATGACGAACTTCGACTCCCAGCCGGTCTGCGCCATCAGCAGCACACGACGCACTGTCACCGGAGCGGGCAGCGGCATGCTCGCGGTGACCAGCGCGTGGCCGTCACGCTCTATCGCGATCCGCACCGGACCCTGCAGGCGCGTGGCACGAATGCGCAACGGAAGCGATGACGGTGACACCGAATCCAGCAAACCCGCCGCGTCACGCGCCGTCATCGCCAACGCGGTTCCCTGGCCAGTCAGTGACGCCTGCGCAGCGATGACGGTCGTCGCATGGGGCGCTGGCACGTGACTGACATCCAGCGCAAGGGCGCCGACACCCAGCGAATCGCTCCAGGCAACCGGCAGGCCAGCCCGCACGGCCGACCCCAGCACCGCTCGCACGCTTGCTGATGGAACGACGGATAGCGACAGCGACACGGCTGGCCACCGGCGTGAGTCCGACGCAGCGGCGCTGCGGGCCACCAACGTGCCCAGGGTTCGCGCAATGGCCACCGCGGAATCCGCATTGCGCTCATCGACGCGCAACCCTTCCACGCGTGGCGGTGTGTGGTCGGCGGGTCCGATCGCCTGCGCCACCGCCAGCAGCATGGCAAGCGTCAACGCCACGATGCCGACCGCACGTGCTGCGCGTTCGCCGATTGGCGTCATCACGAGGCGCCCGTCATCGCGTGAGCGCATAGACGACGATGTTCACCGCGAACTTGGTGTTGTCGACCGACAGGAAACGCTTGTTGTCCGGGTGATAGCTCCATTCCGAGCTGTAGTCCTTGCTGCTGTACAGCACCGCGAGACGTCCGTCCAGCAGCACCGCATCCAGTTGTTCGTGCACAAGGTTGTCGCCCCATCCATTCATCTCATGCGACGTCGTGGGCGGCCCGTTCTCGAACACGAAAAATGCGCGGTACAGCGCATGGGAGTTCGGAAGCGGGGCGAGTTTCCCCGCGACGCGGGAAATCTCTTCGCGCACGGTCTTGTGGAACGCGCCATCGACGTCATGGTTGTGGTCGTCGACAAACAGCATCCCGCCGCGTTGCAGATAGCGTCGCAGCACATCGGCTTCGCGTACCGTGAAGCGCACTGGAAGATGTCCGGTGAGAAACAACAGCGGATACTGAAACGCCGCCTCCGACGCCAACGCCACGACCGCACCCTGCGGCGCCACCGGAATCGCAGTATGACGCGCGATCGCGTCTATGACGTTGGCCGGGACCATCGGTGCGGAGTCCCAGTCACCGGACTCGTATTGCGCGGTGGCGAAGACGAACGGTTCCGGCGCCGGCGGGGTCACGGCGGCCCCCCGCGCGACCACGGCACCGCTGGAATACGGACGACGCCGCCAAGAACGCGTCGGGCCCGCCGAAACGGCTCGGTGACATCGGCCCCCGGTGTGCTCGCGAACGCCTCGATCAGCGAGGTCAATGCCTGCGCAAACGCCGGCGCGTCGGCCAACGACTCAAGCCGCAACACGGCCAGCGAATCGCGCGCCGCCGCCGCATCGGTCACGGCCAGCAACGCGGCGGCCAGCAGTCGCGCCTCCCGCAGCGCGAGGCGTTCCGGCAGGGCGGTCCGTGCGGCGCGCCGTTCGGGCGCGCTGCGCTCCGTGCCGGTCAGTCGGACTTTCGCGATATCCACGATGACCGTTGGCGGCCGACCGCGCAGATACAATCGTGATGCCGCGCGTGCGCGCTCGATCGCTTCGAGCGCGATGCGCATGAAGGGGATCGCCGTCCGCAGCTCTCCCTGCTCCAGCGCTCGACCAGCGTCCCACATGGCGTTGTAGGCTTCCAACAGCGGCTTGTTGATCGCGATGACCGGTGCGTCGTCGCCCTCCTCCAGCATGCCCTGCGCGTTGACACCGGACAACGCCAATTTCCCCCCGATCGCTTCCACGCCGTGATCGTGACCATCGCCGGCGAAGTGCGAGTGTTCGCCACCCTCGTCGCCGGTCAGTCGCTGGAATACGGCGTCACCCACCGCCTGACGCAGCCGTGCCTGATCGCGCGCCAGTCGCCCCGATTCATCACGCACGACGGCCACGGTGAGTCGGGGGCGACGCTGTTCCAGTTTCTCGGTCAACATCAGCAGCATGCGCTGGCTGAGCAGCGACTTGTCCACGTCCGGTGGCGGCGCGGGCTCAACTGCGACCGAATCGTATTCGGAGGCGCGCGCAATGCGAAAGGCGCGCGTTTCGCTCGCACCCGCCTCGCGATCGGCCGTCGGATGCCGGTCGCGAGCAACAGCGCGCACATGGACCACATCGCCGGGGCCCAGTTGCAGCGCGCGCAGATCGAGCGATGCCCGCAGCACGGCATCGCGCTGCCCGCTCATCGCGCGTCCGCCCACCTGCACGGCCCGCACCGTGAAACGTTCACCATCGCCCGAACTGATCACGACGTCGAAGGACGCACGCGCCAGGCCGATGTCGTCATGCACCGAGGCCTCAAGGGGCAGCACCCCGTCGGCGCGTCGCAGGACGCTATCGCGCGCGGGCGCCGACAGCTGCACGCGCGGAATCGAGTCGCCCACACCCTCCACCAACAGGAGTCTCGCGAATCGGTCGCGCGAGACGCGCAGCTCCAAGGGACCGTCGGTGGCAACCGCACGACTCCGCCATCCGTTCGACAGCGCCTCCAGCTCCTCGACCCGCGGACGCCCACTGGAGTCGGCGAGCACCCGCGACCGCACGCTGTCGGGCATCGCATCGCGCCCACGCAGTTCGATGCGCGTTCCGCTCAACGCGCGCACCGAAACGACATCGCCCAGGTCGCGCGCGGACAATCCGGTGTAGGCGGGTGGGGTCACGCGCACATGCCATGCGCCGATCGGCTGATCGCGCCGACCCGTCGCCACCGCAGTGCTCCGCCCGGCACCAATGCGTTGGACTTCGGCGGCGGGGCGCGTGGCCAGCCACAGCCCACTCGCGACGCCGCCGAGGAATAGCAGCGGCCCGGCCAACTGCGCCCGAGCCAGCAACGGCAGTCGACTATTGGCCGACGCGATCGCGGCGCGCGATGCGGCCCCGACTGATTGCGAGAGCAACGCCGACGGCGAGGCCCCGGTGACCGACTGCTCCACCCAGGTAACCAACGCATAGCCGCTGCCCTGATGCTCCTCAATCCAGAGCGCCGCGCGCAGCAACGACACCGTACCGCGTTGACGCACGACAATGATGCCAAACGCGACGGCTGCCAGAAACGACACCGTGCCAATGATCCCGGCGTCGAGACGGCCGCGCCCGAGAAGATGCAGGATCAGCCACGTCGCGAAACCCACGCCCGCTGACTGCAGGACGCACCGTGTCCACACGATCCGCGACAGACGCCGTCGCACGCCAGCAACAGCCGCCAGCACCGGATCGCGCGCGGCGCGCATCGTCGACAGATCGATCGTCGTCATGTCGTCGCCGTCGGCGGTCGGCGGCGCACGCGCCATTCCAGCAGCAACAGCAAGAGCGCCGCCGCATAGAGGCTCGGTATCAGCCATGCGGTGACACCTCGCACCGGTCGAGGCGCCGCACGCGCGTCACCAGAAAACTCCGTCACCGGCGCCAAGGCCGAACCCTGCACTCCCTGCACGACAAGCGTCGACGCGGACACCATCTCGCGAGGCGCACACGGCGCCAGCAACCGATCGAAAAGTCCATTGGCCGACGCGGACAACAACGCATCGCTGGCCGCGGTTGACCGGATTGCCACGACACGATCGCATCCCGACTCTGTGCGCCGCTCCGTGGCCGCCACTCGGCCATCGCTCCACCACGCAATCGCCATCGCAGTGTCGGTGGTGTCGGGGATCGCCGTCACGGCCCACGCACCCACCACGGCCTGCTCATTGGCCACCACCGCACCGGTCGAATCCGCCGTGGTAGCGCGCCGCCACCCTACAGGCACACCGTCACTGGGCCAGAAGACGCGCACCGACGGCGTTTCTCTGCTGGGTGTCGGTTCGCCAGTACGGGTCGCGCGCGCGACACCCACGGTATGTGACCGAGTCGCGCCTGACCGCACCGACGAGCGTCGCGCCGCGTGCCACGCAAAGGCCGCGCGCACCACATCATCACCCGCGTTCGCGCCGACACGATCGAGCGCCACGACCGTGGGCCGACTGGGGGGCGGGAATGCCGGGTGGTGCGTCACAACGCGCCCGGGCCACGCCGCACGCCAGGCAGCCGCATCTCGGCATCGTGTGCGATTGGCGCCTGTGAGAGCAGCAGGTGCAGGTCGATCGAATCCGTTGGGGCATCCCGCGCAATGCGCCCTGCGGCACGCCACGCAACCGGGAACAGCACGCCAAGCTCGTCGCGTGCGCCGTCCGACGAGTCCGCCGCCGCGAAGATGAATCGAGCAGCGCGCGGCGCTCCGGTATCCGCTGATGTCACGATAGCCCGCATCGCCAGGGAGTCGTCCGTCACACCCGCGTCGCGCACCACCAACACGACGCGAGCACCAGAACCTCCTTGCCAGCGCGGAGCGGCCGCCGCGAGTCCGGCCAGTAACAACGCGACGATGCGCAGCAGCAACAGCCACACATCACTGGGGTGCCGCGTGCGCGAAATCGCGCGCACCGTGCGTTCGGGGAGGAATCGCGCCGTCGGCAACCACAATTCCGGCGGGCGCCGTACCGACAGCAGATGCAACGCCGTAATGGCCAACGCCCCCGCAATCGCACCAGTGAACACCAACGGCATTCCCAGCGTCATCATGGTTGATCCGGCCCCGGCGCGTCATGGGACGCACCGTGAACGGCTACCCCGCGCCCGAGCCCCCCGGCGATCTGTCGGACCATGCGCGCCACGGACACGTCAGTCCTCGCCTCCATGTATCCGGCGCCCGCCGCGCGCCAGCGTTGCGCGCACTCCTGTCGAAACGCATCGAAGCGCGTGCGATAATCAGCCTGCATCCGACCATCCATCGGGCGAAACAGGCCGGTCGCATCCGGGTCTCGCGCCAGATGAATCCCGCTCGGCAAACTGAGTTCTTCCCGCGCCACCACATGAAGGCACTCGACAATCCCGCCCGCGACGGTGCGTTGGGCGGCCACGCGCAGCAGCGCGTCGCCGTCACCAAGCAAATCGGAAATGATCACCACACGCGCCATCGCCGGCAGCGCGTTGAGCAGCGGAGACAATGGCATATCGGCGCCAACGTCTATGCGGTCGAGCGTGTTGGCCATTGCACCCAGTGTGCCGCGTCGGGTCCGCGCCGCCAGTCGTATGGGACCACCTTGCCCAGTGACAATCAGCCCGATGGGATCACCCGACGCATTCGCCACGGCGGCCAATCCCACGGTCAGCGCACATGCCAGCGACCATTTGGACGGCGGTCCACTGCCTGCCGCCGTCGCATCCGACGCCGGGAATCGCATACTGGCTGAGGCGTCGACCACAAACCACGTCGACAGCAGCGCCCGATCATCGGTCAGTCGTACGAAGGCCCGATCACTGCGCCCCAGCAACTTCCAGTCCAGTTGGCGCGGATCGTCACCCTGTCGATACAGCCGATATTCGGTGAATTCGCCCGACGTCCCGCGTTGCCGACTGCGATGTGCACCCGGCAGTGCCGCACCGACCGCGCGCCGAGCCGGCCAGCGCACCCCGCGCAGGGCATCCAGCAACGGACCGTAGCTGCGTGGAGACACGCGTCGCGCCTCGTGCGCGCGCGTCAGCCGGGCAACGCGCTGGACGGCGGCGCGATGTGCGCCAGCAGCGCGTCGATGATGGGTTCCGACGATATGCCGTCGGCCTCAGCGGCAAAGTTGGGCAGGATGCGATGACGCAACACGGGCAGCGCGACACGACGGACGTCGGCCGGTGACACACTGGCGCGTCCGGAGAGCAGGGCGGCCGCCTTGGCGCCCAGAATCAACGCCTGCCCGGCGCGCGGTCCGGCGCCCCAGCGCACGTATTGCTTCACCAGCGACGGCACATGCGGTTCGCCGGGGCGCGACGCACGCACCAGTTGCGCTGCGTACCGCAATACCAGATCACTGCACGGCAACTCGCGCACCAGGCGCTGCAGCGCCAGCGCCTCCTCGGCGCCAAAGACCGGCACGATCGGATCGCCGGTGCGACCAGTTGTTGCGCGCAGAATGGCGACTTCCTCGAGTTCGTCGGGATATCCCACACGAATGTCGAACAGGAATCGGTCCAGTTGCGCTTCCGGAAGCGGATACGTGCCTTCCTGCTCGATCGGATTCTGCGTCGCCAGCACAAAGAACGGCTCCGGCAAACGCATGGTCTGTCCCGCGGCGGTCACACTGTGTTCCTGCATGGCCTCCAGCAACGCCGCCTGTGTCCGTGGTGGCGCCCGATTGATCTCGTCAGCCAGCACGATGTTGGCAAACACCGGCCCCTGGACAAACCGAAAGGCGCGCGCGCCACCAGCCGACTCCTCGAGAATCTCCGTGCCCGTGATATCGCTGGGCACGAGATCGGGAGTGAACTGGATGCGTCGGAATTCCAACTGCATGGCATCGGCCAGCGACTTGATCATCAACGTCTTGGCCAGTCCGGGGACACCCACCAGCAGGGCATGACCACCGGCCGCGAGAGACATCAGGATCTCTTCGACAACCGCGCTCTGTCCAACGATGCGTTTCCCGATTTCCGTGCGCAGCCGCTGCGCCGCGGCAATCAGCGCCTGCGCCTCATCCGACTCGAAGCGGGCCGGAGCGCCGTTCATCGCACGGGCCGACGACGACGTGACGTGATCAACAGCGTCGAGCCATCCAAGGCTCCGGCGGCCTGCACCGAGCTATTCTCGTCGAGCACCTCGTGGCCACGCAGTTTCACCACGAAGCCGCCCGCGTCGTGCACATCGGGCACCAGCACCGCCATCGCCGCCTGCTTCACCTCGCACACGCGCGTGTCCGGCACGAGCTCTACGCGCACCGAATCCCAGGCCTCCGCGCACTGCACACGCACTGTCCAGACGCCGGTGGCCTGCTCGCCGCAGAGTCGAATGATGTCCGGGCGCGTACGCAGAGAGGTCACGAAGCGATTCATGCGGACGCACCCACGTCCACCGTGGCCAATGGCGGCAAGCTGTCCAGAAAGCGCGCCACCTGCTGATCGAACAGGTAGCTGGAGCCGCTGACTGCCGTGCCACCGGGCACGGCGCGTGCGGCAATGGCGATCTCTTCACCGCCCTGCCCCCGTAGCACCACGTGCGATGGTCCGCGTTTCTCGGGAAACGCCGCATACACGCCGCCGAGCCGGGCAAAGAAGCGCGTCGCGTGGTCGAGCACCGCCGGAATATCGAGTGCCGTCAGGCGGTCCTGCAGCTGACGGGATGATTGCTGATGCATGACGACGGGAAGAGGAAAGTGCAGCAGGCGCGATGCGCGTTTGGAAATCTGTGAGGGGAGTCGCGGAAACGTCAGGGCGATAGATCGTCCACCGGAAAGACCACAGTCACGCCCTGCGACGTGCCGCTCTCTCGGACGTCATCGCACTGCACATTGCCGCCCAACCGCCGTACCAACGAGACGAGCAGGGCGATGTCCAGCGGCGTAATGCTGGGATGACGCGCCATGCCCGGAAGTTCGGTGTCCACCAGCGCACTGACGCGCGGGGACATGTCCGGGAGAGGCGCGCCCGACCATTCGAAGCGATGGGCGATGAAGCCGCGCCCCAATTCCACATCGGCGTGGATCGCCTGGCGGCCGTCGTCTCGCTGCAGCACCTGTCCCATCAACAGCGTCAGCAATCGCGCCAGCCAGCGCCCATCGGTGCGCAGGGTGGGCAACAACACCGTGGGTTCGCCATGCGTTATGGGTACCGTGCGGAGTCGCGCGCGCCACCCTTGAAGCGCGTCCAGGAGCGGGGCGCGCGGATCGACTTCACTGATCTCCGGCGCGTGTGCGCCACATTCCACCGCCGCCAGCTCCTCGGCCGCCAAGGCGGTGGCCCGTACCGCCTCCAGCGTGCGACCCTCCGGCATGTCGATATCCATCGACTGGCGAATCCGTTGCGTCAGGGTGGTCAGGAACCGATCGCGACGGCGGCGGTCCGCGTCGGCGGTCCGCGCCTCACGCTCCAGGGCATCATTCGCGTCGGCCAGCGCCGCGTTGCTGCGACGCAACGCATCGATGAGCGCCGCTTTGTCGGCCGTGGCCGCCAACTGGTCGGCCACCAGGCGCACCAACGCCCGCTGCTGGTCGCTCACCGGCGTGGGATCGGTAAAGTAGAACGCGATCGCCCCGACTGGCCCTTCGGCCCCGATCAGCGGCGCCGCCACGATCGATCGGAATCCCAGTTCTTCCGCGACCTCATGCCACGCATCCAGCGACGGATCAGCAAAGACGTCAGGGATCTCCACCAGTCGGCGTTCCGCCACCGCCAGTCCGCTTGGTCCGTCGCCAACGCGCACCCGCAGCGCGCCAATCCAATTCTGGTGACGTGCCGGCCACCGGTGCTGCGCCACCGGCCTGAGCAGCTCGCCATCATCACCCACCTGCATGATCAGCGAAAAGGCCGCGCCAAGAATGGGTGTCACGCGATCGAGCGCCACCTGCTGGACATCGCTGGGTCGGTCTGCCAGCAGGAACGCGTGGGCGATCTCGCGAATGGCGAGAAGTTCAAGGATGTCGGACACAGGGGCAAGCTAAGCCGACGTGTCTCTCTCTGCAGCGATCGACGACCGCCGACATCGCGGCTGGCCGCCGGTGGTGCTAAGCTCTCACGGCCCGACCTTCCCCTGAGCCTCCCTCCAATGACGCGCCTCGTTCTCGCTCTGGCCTGTGTGTCCATCGCCGTGACGCCTCGCCTCGCCGCCATCGGCCAAGGAGGACTCGCGCGACACCCGGCGCGCGCGCCGATCTCACACCAGCGACAGGCGCGACAAATCGACTCGTTGGCGCGTGAGGCCGTGACATCGCGGCGACTGGCCTCAGTGTCCATCGGTGTCGTGCAGGGACCCGACACCATCCTGCTGCGCGCGTGGGGTGATGCATCACACCGTCCGACTCGCCCGGCCACTCCGGCCACGGTTTACCGACTGGCCTCGCTCACCAAGCAGTTCACCTCGGCCATCATCTTGCAGCTCATTGCCGAGCAACGGCTCGCGCTCACCGATACGCTGGGCAAGTTCCTGCCGTGGGTGCCCGCGTCGTGGCGCGGGGTGACCATCCAGCAATTGCTCAATCACACCTCCGGCATCCCCAGCTATACCAGCCTCGGCGCGCCCTGGGTGGCCCGTTGGGCCGAGGATATGTCGCCGGATACGATCATCGCGCTCACCGCGGGACGGCCGCTGGACTTTGCGCCGGGAAGCGGTTGGCGATACGACAACACCGGCTACGTCATTCTCGGTCGTCTTATCGAGCTGCTCGACAACCGCCCGTATGCCGCCTCGGTCGCGTCCCGCATCGCCCAGCCGCTCGGGCTCACCACGTTGCGATACTGTCCCACGGTGCCGATCCCGCCGCGTGATGCGGTGGGAACGGAGGCCGCGCCCGGCAAGACCTTTCGACCGGCCGCCGCCCTGTCGCTGACGCAGCCCTTCGCCGCGGGTGCCCTCTGCGCATCGGCTGGTGAATTGATTCGATGGAACGTGGCGCTGCATGGTGGGCATGTGGTGACGGCACCGCTGTACCTCCGCATGACAACGCCCGAGGGTGCCGCCCGGACCACTCACTATGGGTTTGGCATTGGCCGAGATAGCACGGGTGGACGCCTGCGATACACGCACAGCGGCGGTATCAACGGGTTTGCCACCAGCAATAGTTTCTGGCCTGACAGTGCACTGTCGGTGGTGGTTTTGGCGAACACGGAAGGCAATGAGGTGGATGCACTGGCCGAGCAGATTCGTCGCGTGTTGATGGGAGAACCGTTGGTCCCTCGACCAAAGCCGATCGCGCTGACTCGCGCGCAACTGTCCGCGCACGCGGGTCGGTATGAACTCACACTGCCGTCGCGCACCATTGGTCTCACGGTGCGCGTGGCTGGCGCGTATCTGCTCGCGACATTTGACGGTGACTCCCCCACCACGATGGTGCCCATTGCCGCGCATCGATTCATGTCGGAGCAGGACGCGAATACGCAGCTGGTGTTTGCGTTGACCGACGGACATGTCACGGGCATCACGCTGGAATCCGGCCCCCAGAAATTCACGGGGCGTCGCGTTGGCGACGCCCCGTGATTCCGGTGTGACGGCGACGGACGCTTAGCGGCCGTGCCGGCGGCGCGCCACGGCGCGCTTTACGTCGCGCTTCTCCCGCTGCAACACACGCTCGTCACGACGGATCTCCCGGGTGTCACGACGGACTTCACCGCGGCGTCCATCGCGCAGGTCCTGACGCCGATCGGCGCGGTCTTCCCGCAATTCGCGCTGGGCCATCCGGACCTCCCGCACTTCACGACGCACCGAGCGCTGCGCGGACGCGGTGGCGACTGGCAACAGGGCGAGTATCGCGAGGGCAATGACAGTGCGACGCATGGTGATCTCCCTTGACCAAGTGCATCCGGCGGCCGCCGACCCTGGTGTGGCGACCACCCGTGATGCGTACGTGTAGGGAGACGCCGGCGCGCGACGCATGTTAATGGAAAGACGGGAGACGGGAGAATGGAGACGGGAGACATCCGGTCGGCCGGACGTCTTCCGTGTTTCCATCTCCCGTCTCCTACCGCACCAGCTTCGCCGCCACGTATTCCTTGACCTTCCCCGCGGCGATTCGCTCCTGCGCCAACGAATCCCGGTCACGCACCGTGACCGTGTCGTCACTCGTGCTTTGCGGATCGATCGTCACGCAGAACGGCGTGCCCACTTCGTCCTGTCGGCGGTAGCGCTTGCCGATAGATCCGGACTCGTCGTAGTCCACCTTGAACGCGCCCCGCAAGTCTTCGACGATGCGGTGCGCCATTTCCGGTTGGCCATCCTTCTTCGTCAGCGGGAAGATCGCCGCCTTGATGGGCGCAAGCGACGGATGCAGGCCGAGCACCACGCGCCCTTCGTCCTCGCCCGCCACCGACTCCTCCCGGTACGCGTTGACCAACGCGGCCAGCGTCACGCGATCGGCGCCCACCGAGGTCTCAATCACGTACGGCACGTACCGTTTGTTGTTAAGCTGGTCGAAATACTCCAGCTTCTTCGAGGAAAACTGCTGATGCTGCGTGAGATCGAAGTCGCCGCGATTGTGCACGCCTTCAATTTCCTGGAAGCCCAGCGTGCCGCCGAAATCGAACGTGACGTCGAACGCTGCGCGCGCATAGTGCGCCAGCTCACCGGCGGTGTGCTGGTGGAATCGCAGGCGCTCCGGTGACAACCCGAGCGCCAGATGCCAGTCCATGCGCTGCTGCTTCCACTGCTCGAACCATGCCATATCCGTGCCGGGCTCGACGAAGAACTGCATCTCCATCTGCTCGAATTCGCGCGTGCGGAAGATGAAATTGCCCGGCGTGATCTCGTTGCGGAACGCCTTGCCGATCTGGGCGATGCCGAACGGCACTTTCTGGCGCATCGACTGCTGCACGTTCAGGAAGTTCACGAAGATGCCCTGTGCCGTTTCCGGACGCAGGTACACGATCGACGCGCTCTCCTCCAGCGCGCCCATGTACGTCTTGAACATCAGGTTGAAGTTGCGGGCCTCCGTCAGCTGGCACTGGTCCGCCTGGCCGGGCTGCTTGCTGGGCTTCTGCGGGCACTTCGCATCTTCCAGCTTGTCGGCGCGGAACCGGCCCTTGCACGTCTTGCAGTCCACCAGCGGGTCGACAAATCCCGCCACGTGGCCGCTCGCTTCCCACGTGCGTGGATGCATCAGGATGGCCGCGTCGAGTCCTTCGATATCGTCGCGCGCCCGCACCATCGCATTCCACCAGCGATCCTTGATGTTGCGCTTGAGCTCCACGCCCAACGGACCGTAGTCCCACACCGATCCGGTGCCGCCGTAGATCTCGGAGGACTGGAAGATGAAGCCGCGTCGCTTGCACAGCGAAACGAGTTTTTCCATCACGTCGGGTTGAGCAGCCATCGTTGAGGACTCGCAGAAAGTCGAAGTGGTGTGGCTCGGACGACAACGCCGTCAGGACGAGCGCAAATGCGCCACGATCAGGTCCCCGTGATCGCGACCGTTCTCGATGAAGATGCGATTCGCCTGCAATCCGGAGGCGATCACCCCCGCAAGGTAGAGGCCCGGCAGCGGGGTCGCCATCGTGAGTGGATCGTGGGCCGGAATCCCGGTGGTGGCATCGATCGGCACGCCAACCTGCGCCAACAGACCGGTTTCCGGGAGATACCCCGTCATTGTGTAGACCTGGGTGGCCGGCAGGCGTTGTTCGCCCGATGCCGACCGCACCACCACGGCCTCCGGTTCAATGGCCGTCACCCGCGCGCCAAACACCGCGGCGATCTGCCCTTCGCGGATGCGAGCCTCAATCTCCGGCCGCACCCACGGCTTGATGTTCGGATCGAGCGCGTCGCCAAAATGCACCATGGTCACGCGACCGCCGGAGCGGTGCATATCGAGCGCGGCGTCCACGGCGGAATTTCCCCCGCCCACAATCACCACGGTTTCGTTCCAGGCGTCGTGCCCGTCCACGTATCCGTGGCGCACATGGGGCAGCGCCTCCCCGGGCACCTGCAGACGATTGGGGCGACCGAAATATCCCGTCGCGACCACCACTGCGCGGGCCGCAGTGACGCGCGTCGCGCCGCTGCGATGCCGCGTCTCCACGCGCCAGCGCGGCGCGCCACGCG
The DNA here is from genome assembly GCA_016720905.1 of Gemmatimonadaceae bacterium. Classification (NCBI taxonomy): domain Bacteria; kingdom Pseudomonadati; phylum Gemmatimonadota; class Gemmatimonadia; order Gemmatimonadales; family Gemmatimonadaceae; species Gemmatimonadaceae bacterium. Next base: position 129,562 of record JADKJT010000007.1, read on the forward strand.
CGTCATCGGCATCCGGGATCGCCGTCAGTTGCTCCACCGACTCGAATGCGCGCACATCCAACCCGAAATGCGTCGCCACGCCACGGTAGTACGCCAGCGCATCGCGACGCGTGGGCTTCTCGGTGGCGACAATGAACGGCACACCGCCAATGGCAATGCGTTCGGCCGTCGAGAAGAACGTCATGTACGTGGGATAGCCGGCGATGCCACTGACAATGGGACCGCGGTCGAACACCACGGCGGTCAGTCCCGCGCGCTGCGCGGCGATGGCCGCCGCCAGCCCGCAGGGACCAGCGCCCACCACCACCAGGTCTACGTGCTCAGACCGAGTCATGCACCCCGATGATCTGATCCCGCCGCGTACCCACACTGACAAACGCAATCGGCGTTTCGCACAAGGCTTCTATCCGATCGAGGTACACTCGCGCGGCGCGCGGCAGATCCGACAATTGACGGGCGTCCTGCGTGGGTTGCCGCCAGCCTTCGTACCACTCATACACGGGCTGCGCCTGCTCCAGCATCTGCAGATCAGCCGGAAACTCCGTATGCAGCTCACCGTCCACCTGATATCCGGTGCAGATCGCCAGCTTCGGCAGCGTGTCCAGGACGTCCAGCTTGGTCATGGCCAGTCCGGTCAGTCCGTTCACGCGCGCCGCGTACCGAACCACCACGCCGTCAAACCAACCACACCGACGCGGCCGTCCCGTGGTCGCGCCATACTCGTTCCCCAACTTTCGCACTTCGCTGTGCAACGGCTCTTCCAGCTCCGTCGGCAGCGGGCCGTTGCCCACGCGCGTCGTATAGGCCTTCACCACTCCCAGCGCCGACTGAATCGACATCGGGGAGATTCCCACGCCGGTGGCGGCTCCGCCCACGGTGGTATTGCTCGACGTCACAAACGGATACGTCCCGTGATCGACATCGAGCAACGAGCCCTGCGCGCCCTCCAGCAACACGGCCGCGCCACTCTTGATGGCACGGTGGACGCACAGCCCCACATCCTCGGCAATCGCCATCAATCGCGGCGTAAGCGCCGAGAGCGCCTGCATGGTCTCGTCGACGGACGCCCGCGCGTCAGCCCCGGTGCGTTCCAGCTGCGCGTTCGCTCGCTCAACGCCCGCCGCGACCAACTCACGCAAGCGATCAGGATGACGCAAATCCAACACGCGCACGCCGCGACGCGCGACTTTGTCCTCGTACGCCATGCCGATGCCGCGACCCGTGGTGCCGATCGCCTTGCTGGCAGCGCTCGCCTTGTCCAGCAGCTTGTGATACGGCATCACCAGATGCGCGCGTTCGCTCACATACAGGCGCCCTTCGACATCGATGCCGTCCGCCACCAACTCGTCGATTTCGACGAACAGGGTCTCCGGATCGAGCACCACACCATTACCGATGGCACACCGCACCCCCGGATGCATGATGCCGCTGGGAACCTGATGGAGCACGAACGATCGCTCGCCGATGTGGACCGTATGACCGGCGTTGGCGCCGCCCTGATAGCGCACCACCCAGTCGGCCTTTTCCGCCAACACGTCCACCAGCTTGCCTTTGCCTTCGTCGCCCCACTGCGCGCCCACCACCACCATCGTGCGCGTTGTCGTATCGAACATGCGAGATCCTGAGTCGGTGCGGCTGGCCATTGAGCCGTCACGGTTTCCGCGCACAAAAAAACGCCCTGCGGGCGGTCCGCTGGGCGTTGGTGGAATCTAGCCATCGATAGGACGGGAGCAACATCGGTCTCCCCGTCTCCCCGTCTCCCCGTCTCCCCGTCTCCCCGTCTCCCGTCTCCCGTCTCCCTACCCCACCAGCGCCGCCCCCATCACCAGCACCGCCACCAACAGACCCAATCCGCTCTTCACCGCCGCCGCCACCGCCCGACCAACCAGTGCGCCCGTCGCCACGCGGGTCGGGTCACTGCGTTGCGAATGGTGCACCGTCATCTCGCCCACAAACGCACCGACAAACGCGCCCAGAAACGCGCCGGCCAGTGACCCGACCACGGGAACCGGCACCCCCATCACGGCCCCGATGAGCCCGCCGATAATGGCGCCCCACGACGCCCGCTTCGAGCCGCCATACTGCCGCGTGTACCGGCCGGCAATCGTGTACTCGAGCACCTCCGCAATGATCACAATTATGCTCGCGGCCGCCAGCGTCACCAGCCCGACACCACCAGCCGGCACCACCACCCAGTACAGCAGCGTGGCGCCCAGCATCACCCAGAGCCCCGGTAACCCCAGTGGCACCAACAGCAGGCTGCCCAGCAGGGCGGCCCCAAGCAGGATCAGGGCCAGGGTCGGCGCGACAGAGATATCCATGCCGCTCTTACGTGGGCAGCACTCCGGCCGATTCAAGGCGTGCGCGAACGACCGCCAGTTCGTCAGCCGAGACAGGCAAAAGCGGGCTGCGCGGAGGTCCGCCGTGAAGCCCCACCAGGTCCATCGCCGCCTTGATGCCCGCCGGGCCCAGTGCCCCGCCAATATCGGTGGCGATCGGCGCCAGTCGCACCTGCATCGCTGCCGCGTCGGCAACCCGACCCGCGCGAGCCGCGTCCACCATCAATCGTACCGCCGGACCGGCATACAACGCGATGGCCAGAATCGCACCCGACGCGCCGGCGTGAATCGCTGGCACGACGGTCGCACCGCTGCCCGTCATCACGCGAAACGTTGGGCCCTGTGCTTCCAGGTACTGCGCCAGCACCGGCAAATTCCCGGCGCTGTCCTTCATGCCGATGACATTCGGGTGCTGGGACATCTCGTGTACCAGCGCCGGTGACAATACCACATGGGCGTACACCGGGATGTTGTACAACATCACCGGTAACGGACTGGCGTCGGCCACTGCGCGAAAATGCGCCAGCAGTGCGCCTTCGGTCATCCGCTTCAGGAAATAGTGCGGCGATACGACCAAGACGGCTGTCGCCCCCGCCGCCTTGGCGTCATGCGCACGCGAAATGGTCTGGCGCGTGCTCTCCGAGCCGATACCGGCCAGCATCCATTTGTCAGCCGGAATGCGTTCCCGCGCCCAGCCCAGCAACGCGCGGCGATCGTCGTCATCAAGCAGGGCCGACTCGCCGCTTGAACCGGCAACCAGCACACCATCCACGCCGTGCGCGAGGTGTGCGTCGAGATTGGACTGGAAGGCCGCGCGATCGAGATCGCCGCGGGCATCGAATGTCGAGACGGCAGGCACCATCAGCCCGCCCAGCGTGAGTGCAGTCATGGGAGAGAAAATATACAAAGTACCAAGTACCAAGTACCAAGTACCAAGTACTAAGTACCAAGTACTGAGTACTGAGTACTGAGTACTGAGTACTAGTTACCCCCCAAACAGGCTCTCGAATCCCGAGCCGAACACCGTGTCCCCGCCCAACGGACTTGGGCTTGTGACCGCCACATGGGCGGTCGGACTGGTCGCCATCGGCGGCAATGCGGTCCCGGTGCCCAGCGGATTCGACTGCAGCCCTGCGGCGCGCGCGTTTTCCTCAGCGCGGCTGAGTGGCGCCGCGGGCGCCCCCCCCCCGGCACTGCCCGGTTCTTGAGTGGCGTCTTGCGCCCCTTCCCCATGCGGAAGCCCAGTTCGAAGTCGGCCGGACGGGTTGCGGCACCCAGGGCCACTTCAAACGCCACTTCCCCACTTGTCACCAGCTCCGTCAGGTGCTGGTCAAACGTCTGCATGCCGTACTGCGCGCCGTCGGCGATGTAGTCGCGGATTTCGCTGATCCGGTTTTCGGCAATCAGGTCGCGAATGGTTGGCGTCACCACCATCACTTCTGCCGCCACCGCGCGTCCCTGGCCGCTCGCGCGCGGCATCAATCGCTGCGACACCACCGCGTGCAGGGTTTCTGCCAGACGAATACGCACCACCGTCTGTTCGTCCGGCGGGAACATGGCCACAATGCGCATGATCGTGCTCTGCGCGTCCGGCGTGTGCAGCGTCGAAATGAGCAGATGCCCCGTTTCGGCCGCCTTCATCGCGGTATCGATCGTTTCCGTGTCGCGCATTTCACCAATCAGGATCACATCAGGATCCTGACGCAGCGCCGCGCGCAGCCCCATGCGAAAACTGTCCGTGTCCAGTCCCACTTCGCGCTGCGTCACCGAACTCTTGATATCGCTGTGGATGAACTCGATGGGGTTTTCGAGCGTGAGAATATGTTTCTCGTACGAGGCGTTGATCGCGTTCACCAGCGCCGCCATCGTGCTCGATTTTCCCGACCCGGTCACGCCCGTCACCAGCACCATGCCACGCTCGGTGTGGGCGATGCGATCGAGCACCGGAGGCAACTTCAACGACGCGAACGTCGGCACGTTCTCCGGAATGACCCGCATCACAATCGAATGCGACGCGCGCTGCCGCATGATATTCACACGGAACCGTCCCACACCCGGCGCGGCCCAGCTGGCATCATGATCGCGCAGCGTGTCAATGGAGGCGCGCTCGGCGTCACTCCCCATGAAATGCAGCGCGATGGCCCGCGTCTGCTCCGCGGTCAGCGATTGTTTCGTGAGCGCCACCAGACGGCCGTCAATACGCGCCCGCACCACATCGTCTGCCTTGATGTGGACGTCGGATGCGCCGCGTTCTACCGCTGCCCTGATGATTCGCTCAATCGCCACGCCGTGCCTCGGTTGGTACCCACAGGGGATCCCCTGGCCGGCGAATGCTCAGTATCCGGCGTCGAGGTCCACGACATTGCGCAGCGGATCACCCGCCACCCAACGCCGCCAATTGTCTTCGAACAACTCCAGCGCGCGCTCCCATTGCCGACGCGGCGACACACCCGACACATGCGGTGTGATCAACACCCGCGGATGCTGCCACCAATGACTTTCGGGCGGCAGCGGTTCGGTGTGAAACACGTCCAGCACCGCACCACGAATTCGGCCCGAATCCAACGCCTCCACCAGCGACTCCTCGGCAATCAAGGACCCGCGCGCTACGTTCACGACGATTGCCCCGGGCGGGAGCAACGCCAGCCGAGGGCCGTCCAACAGGTGATAGGTGGCCTCGGTGGACGGAGCGGCCAGCACGACCACGTCGGCGCCTGGCAACTCCGCTTCAAGGGCCTCCGGACCCACCACTCGGCTGAATCCCGGCAGCGGCCCCAATTCCGGTCGGCGGCGGATCCCCGTACAGGTGCACCCCAGGGCCGAAAAACGACGGGCCACCGCGCTCCCAATCCCGCCCGCCCCAATCACCAGCACCCGGCATTCGTCGATTTCACGAAGCCGGGTGGACTCGAGCGGGAAGGTCGTCTGGTCCCAGCGTGAGGCCGCCTGTTGCCGCACGGCGATGTCCAGTCCGCGCAGAAAGTGGATCACGCCACCCAGCACCGTATCGGCAATCCCCTCGCCGTATTGCCCGGCACTATTGGTGAATACCAACCCGCGCTCACGCATGGCCGGGCTGATGGACCCGCCTACCCCGGCCGCCATGCTGTGCGCCCAGCGCAGCTGTGGCGCCGCTTCGATCAGCAGTTCGGGTACGCCATATCCGAAATACGCTTCGGCGTCGACAATCGCCGCCATGGTCTCCTCGCTGGCGGCGTTCCGTCCACTGCCCACGGACACCGATGGCGAGGCAATGACCGTAAGACGCCACCCATCGAGCGTATCGGCAGACAACCGGTCGGCCACCCATGACGGCATCCGCATATGCGGCACCGTGCTCATGAGGTCCACCACCAGATGCCGCACGCTCACGCCACCGGCGCTTTCAACGGCTCCAGTCCCATGCGATCCCGCACCTCGCGCATCGTGTCCTGCGCAATCTCCCGCGCCGTGCGCGCACCAGTCGCCAGCGCATCCAGCACTCGCTGCGGCTCCGCATCCAGCGCCTCCGCGCGTTGCCGAATGGGTGTGAGCTCCTGCACGATGTTTGCCTGCAACACTTTCTTGCAGTCCATGCATCCCCAGCCGGCCGTGGTGCACTGTTGCACCACATTGGCTTGTTCATCGGTCGAACTGAACGCCTTGTGCAGTTGAAAGATGTTGCACACGTCGGGGTTGCCAGGATCCGTCTTGCGCACACGCGCCGGGTCGGTCATCGCCGGACGCAACTTCGCCCAGATCTCGTCGTCGCTCTCCAGCAACCCCACGGTGTTGCCCAGCGACTTGGACATCTTCGCCTGACCATCGAGTCCCACAATGCGACGCGTGGGCGTGAGCAACGGCTGCGGCTCGGGAAAGAACCCTTCGCCAAAGCGCGCATTCCACTTGCGCGCCGTATCACGCGCCAACTCCAGATGCTGCACCTGATCTTCACCCACCGGCACCGAGTCGGCACGATACAGCAGGATGTCGGCCGACTGCAGCACCGGATACATCAGGATGCCGGCCGGGATGCTCTCCAACTTGGATGACTTGTCCTTGAACTGCGTCTGCCGCTCCAGATCACCCAGCGGCGTGAGGGTGGTGAAGATCCACGACAGCTCCGTATGCTCGGCCACGTCGCTCTGCATGAACACACTGGCCTTGGCCGGGTCGATGCCGGCGGCCAGCAACGATTTGGCCATTGCCCAGCGGCGCGACCGCAGGACCGCGGGGTCGTAGTTGCCGGAAATGGCGTGGAGGTCCACCACACAGTACAACGCGCCAGGATGGGTGTGCTGCAACTGCACCCAGTTCTTGACGGCGCCAAGGTAATTTCCGATATGCAGTTCGCCCGAAGGCTGGATACCGCTGAATATGCGTGCCATGGTTCAAACGTAATCCCGTCGCCACGCTCCAAGGAATCTCCCCGTCCGCTCATGACCACACCGTCACAGTCGCAGCGCCTCGCCTGGCGCAACACCGCCGCCGGGGCCGCGGCCCTCGCCACCGGCTTTATCGCCGAGCAGGCAAAGTCCCGCGACCGCATCGTGTGGGAGGAGAAGAGCGCGACCGACTTCGTGAGCCATGTGGACATCGGTGCCGAAGAGATCATCCGTCGGGCGTTCGCCCGCGAGGCACCCGAAATCCGAATCGTGGGCGAGGAGCTCGGCGCCGACGGGGCCGCTGACGAAGGGCTGGTCGCCATCGTCGACCCACTCGACGGCACCACCAACTTCCTCCACGGCTTCCCCAACTACTGCGTGTCCATCTGCGTCGCGCTCGATGGCGTGCCGCAAGCCGCCGCCGTGTACGACGCGGCCCGCGGGGGCCTGTACAATGCGATTGCCGGTGGCGGCGCGTTTGTGGACGATATCCCGATCCGTGTCTCGACCATCGATGTGCCTGCCCGGGCCCTTATCGGCACGGGCATTCCGTTCAAGGACATGTCCGTGGCCGATCAGTACCTCACCCAGCTGCGCCGACTCATGCCGGCCGTCGCCGGCGTGCGCCGGGCCGGCTCGGCCGCGCTCGACCTGTGTGATGTAGCGCGCGGGCGATTCGACGCGTTCTGGGAGCTGTTCCTGAACCCGTGGGATCTGGCCGCCGGTGTCCTCCTCGTCCGCGAAGCCGGCGGTCGTGTCACCGACCTTGAAGGACGCGACGCGCGCCTCGTCGGCGGCCCCATTCTGGCCAGCAACGGGCATATGCACGAGTGGATGCTGGAGTGCCTGACGGACGGCAGCAGGCCGCGTTAGACTGAGTACTAAGTACTGAGTATCCCCCCCTTCCTACACCGTTGTGTCCCTAGTCGAAGTCGTTCCCAATTTCTCCGAAGGTCGCGACCCCGCCGTCATCGACGCGATTCGGGATGCCATCGCCAACACTGCCGGCGCCCACGTGCTCGATGTGTCCAGCGATCCGTCGCACCATCGCACCGTCATCACGTTTGTCGCGACGCTGGAAGCCGCTGTTCCGGCGGCATTCGCCGCCATGCAAGTGGCGCGCGATCGCATCGACCTCACCAAACATCAGGGCGAGCATCCGCGCATCGGCGCCACCGATGTCGTGCCGTTTGTGCCACTCGACGGCACCACCATGGATGACTGCGTCGCGCTGGCCCGCGAGCTTGGAGAGCGTGTGGCGCGTGAACTCGGCATACCGGTGTATCTCTACGAGCGTGCCGCCACGCGACCCGATCGCGAAAATCTGGCCGACGTGCGTCGCGGTGAATTTGAAGGACTGCGTGACGACATTCTGGTGAACGCCAAGCGTGTGCCCGACTTCGGCGCGGCCATGGTGCATCCCACCGCCGGTGCGACCGCTATCGGCGCTCGGCCGTTTCTCGTCGCCTACAACGTCTATCTGGGTGACGCGTCCAACCTGCCCGTGGCCAAGGAAGTCGCAAAAGCCATTCGCGGCTCGTCCGGTGGGCTGCGCTACGTGAAAGGACTGGGCCTCGAAGTGGACGGACAGGCACAGGTGTCCATGAATCTGGTGGACACGGAAAAGACGCCCCTCCATCGCGTGTTTGAAATCGTGAAGTCCGAGGCGGCCGCGCACGGGGTGCAGCCCACATGGAGTGAGTTGGTGGGACTCGTGCCCGAGCGGGTGTTGTTGGAAGCCGGCGCGCGTCACGTGCAACTGCGCGGGTACTCGCCGTCGATGCTGCTGGAACGCAAGGTGCGCGACATCGTGGCCGGCGGCGAATCGGTGGATGCCTTCATGTCGCGCGTGGCGGGACCGACACCAACGCCGGGCGGCGGCAGTGTGGCAGCGCTGGCCGGCGCACTTGGCGCGGCGTTGGCCCAGATGGTGGCCGGGCTCACCATCGGCAAGAAGAAGTATGTGGCTGTTGAGGACGAAATGAAGACGCTGTCCTTGCGCGCGAGCGCCCTGCGTCGACAGTTGTCGGAACTCGTGCAACGCGACGCCGATTCGTATGAACACGTGCGTGCCGCGTACGCCATGCCGCGCGAACCGCAGGCGGCGGCGGATGCGCGCCTGGTGGCCATTCGCAACGCGCTCATTTTCGCGTCGGAAGTGCCGTTGGAAACCGCGCGAGCCGCGGCGGCCGTGGCCGAGCTGGCAGCCGCCGTGGGAGAGCGTGGAAACTCCAACGCGTCAACCGACGCGGCCGTGGCGGCGCTGATGGCCGAAGCCGCGTGCAAGGGCGCGGCACTCAACGTGAGAGTGAACGTCGTGGCACTGGATGCGTCGGCGGCTGACGCGGCGGCGCGACTCTCAAGCGAAGCGCGCCAATGCGTGGACGACGCCGCCGCTCATGCGCGACGGGCCGAAGCGGCGGCGGAACGCGCGATGAGTCCGTCGTGACACGCGTACGCACCTGTGGCCAATGGGCCGGCTTGCTGGCAATGACAACCGCCGTTGCAGGGTGTCATCGCACGGTCGTGTCGGCCACGGAGCTGGCGTCGCGCGTCACCGTCAGCACCTGCCCGCCCGGCATTGTACCAGCCACCATCACCGACGCACCGCCTTTGGCGTTGCTCACGGTCACCCTGCGTACCGTTCCACCCATCGCGGCCGGAATCGACGCCAGTTTGCGGTTGGATGGCGAAACCACCCGCAACAGTCTGCGCGTGGACCCCACGTTGCCTCAGCCGTTCTCGCTGGCCAAGGGCGTGTACGTGGTGCGCGTATCGTTGCCGGGGTATGTGGGTGTTGAGGGGCGCGCCAACCTCACAGCGGGGTGTGAAGCCACAATGACGATGGAATTGAAGCAGCGCTGAAGCTCAAGCCTCCACGTCTGTCCCTGTCAGACGATCGTCGAGCGTTCGGGGGAGTGCTGCGTAAGCAACTTGGCGCCAGCCGTCATCTGCGGCTCCTCGCGCACCAGACGCAGCACCCGCGCCTGCTGCCACAGATCGGCCGCGAGGCGTTGCCCCGGACCACGCGCACGCAGGCCGTCATAAACAGCATTTACAAACGCGCCTTCGTCGGCAATCTCCACTCGCGCACTGACCGCGATCACAATGCCATCAAGTTGGTGTGGTGGCGATGCACGACGGTATTGAAAGGAATCCGGTGGCCCTCCCACGCGACGCACGGCGTCGGCCAGCGCGGCATCAAGATCCGATCCCATCACCGACATGCCCTCTACCGTGAGGCGGCTTTGACTCCGCACCTGCGAAAGGTGTGTCGTCAATCCAAGCTGACCGAACGCACATGGGCACTCGCGCGTCGACAGCTCGCCGGTATCGCCGAGGTTGGTGTTGAAGAGAACCTTGCCCGTGTGCTCTGACAGGGTGGTTAGCAGCAGATCGTCGTGACTCCTCAACAGCGCTATTCGATCGGTGTACACATGCATGTCGTCCGCCTCACTGCGGGACACACATCCGGCACCGATCAGCCCTGCTTCGGTGGCGACGTATCGCGGATGCACGCGCGCTCCGGTCGACTCGATGACGGCGCGCCGCCTGTCGGTAAGCGGCTCGCCGCCGGTAAAGATGACGGCGCCCGTGAGATCGCGATTTCGCTCGCGAGCGCGTTCGGCCAGCCGCACCGCCGAGCTCGCAAACGTGCGCAGCACACAGCGTCCGTGCATCCAGTCCAGCACACGATCGACGTGATCGAGGTCGGCAAACTCCGGGGCCGGTACCGTCACGCCCGCCAATCGCGCGCCCCATCGCATGGCGGGCAATGCTGCACGCGTCCCAAACGACATGGCCGACCGCGCCGGATCGACCTGGGAAAACCACTTGACGGGCGCACGCCCGCGTTTGAGATCCATCAGCAGGTTGTGTACACCCGCCACGCCCGGCGGCGCCGGGTACCACAAAGCTACCGGCGCATCGGATACACCGTGCTGTGCATACAACACCAATTCGTGCGCCGATTCTTCGGCGATGAACGGCCAGCTGTACATCACTCGACTGGGGCGTGAGCGGCTGCCGCTGGTGACGCCCTCGACGGCGGCTCCGGTCGTCCACGGGCTGTCGAAGTCGGACTCGGCGGGCTCCAGCGTAAGGCCGGCGCGACAGATCGGCACTAGACGCTTGAACTCTTCCAGCGCGACATACACGCCCGCATCGCGCAGCCGCTGGAGCGAGCCCTCCACTCCATGCGTCGTGACACTCTGACACAGGTCCGGCCACTCGCACCCGGCCCAGTGCAGCAGTCCACGATATGGGCTGACCGGGTTGTCATAGATCAATTGTCGCGACACAGCCAGGAAGCGCGCCGCACGATTCGTCAGCTGCGCACGAATCAGTGCGTGCGCCGCATCGGTGGTGACCGGATGCCGCAGCTGCTTCGGCAGCGCATATCCCAACTGCAGCAACTGCCAAAGCTGCCGCCGCATCAGCTCAGCGACTCGCGGCCTGCGCCTTGTCGAGGAAGCTCAGGTTCATGAAGTGCTGTGGACGCCGACTGACGTAGCCGAGCTGCTGCATCAACGTCATTACATGATCCATGGCCGCCTGATTTCTGAGTGCATCGAGATTCGGCAGGTTCTTTCGCAACGCTTCGCGGATGAACGCCGGATTCATGCCGATGTAGCCGGCGGCGATTTCGGCCGCCTCGTCTGGCTGCTGCTGGACGAAGTGCGCCCCCCGCACAAATGCGTCAACCACCGACTGCACCATCGCGGGTTCGGTCTCGGTGAGCGCGACACTGCTGGCGAGTGAACACCCCGGCGCACCGGGCCATACATCGCCGGTGCGTTTGATCACCGTGCCGATGCCAATCTTCTCGAGCATCGTGGCGTAGGGCTCGATCATCGAGGCCGCATCGGCCCCCTGTCCAACGAGCGCCAGGATCGCACCATCACCCGAGGGCATGCGAACCCGTTCCGCGTTCTCCCATCCAAGCATCTCCAGCATGCCCATCGCGGTCAGATCTTTCATGCCGCCTTGCCGCGGAACGGCCACACTCTTCACATCCTCCACCGCCACCCCGGTGCGCAGGACGATGGCGGCTTCCTCACAGCCCGAGCCGGCCAGCAGCACCAGCGGGATGTCGTTCGCCTCGGCGGCGGCCACACGAGTCCATGGAATCACCCCGAAGTGACTCTCACCCGTCACCAGCTTGTGCGGCACCAGCCACGCGGTCGCGGCAACGTCGAGCCGCACATCGATCCCGGCCTCGGCAAAGAAGCCCTTCTCGAATGCCACATACGCCGGGGTCTGACAGACCCCGCGCAAGACGGAAATCTGGATCTTCGTCAGCACGCATCCTCACAACAGTGTTTGATTGTCTCGTCCAGCGGGCCTGCAGGGAAGTCGGGTGCCACAAGACCCACCCAAACTACCCAAACCCAACGCTGTCAACCAGCGATTCGGCGGCACATAAAACAATCAACCCCAGTTCGCTCGCACCTCGTAGGGGATTCCAAGCCGCAGTGCGAACCATGCGATCATGCGCACGTGCATGAGCAGCACAGCCAGCGCCGAGGTCTGAATCTTCTCCACCAAAGTCAGGCGTGAACTGCGCAGCAGGTCGCGATGAATGTCGCGCAATGGCCAGACCAGATGCTGACCCACCCAGAACCGGAACCCGCGACCCAGCGTTGCCGTTTCGCGAAGCTGCGCCCATGCATACTCATGTCGCACTGCGCGTTGACACAGTGCGCGAATCGAGCTGCGTGCCGGATGTCGAACCACAGACTCCACGGCATAGGCGAGTTCGTATCCTGCCGCATGCACTCGCTGACACCACTCAACTTCGCCCGACGAAATCAGTGCTGGATTCATGCCGCCGACGGCGGCGACGATCCGCCGCGAAGTGAACAGATTGGCGCACACAGCCCAGTGTCCTTTCAGAAAGCGGTCCTGCTTGAGGTGGGTCGCGACGCTCAGCGTGGTGGCAATGGACGACGGGCCCGATCCATCATCGAACATCTCGATCCGCCCGCCCACGACGCCGCGGTTTGTCGTCTGCTGCAGACACGCCACGCCGTTGGCCAGCCAACCCGGTTCGGGGAGGCAGTCGGAGTCGGTGAAGGCCAGCACCTCGCCACGCGCGTGCTCGATTCCTGTAACGCGAGCTCGACTCACTCCCGGCCGAGGCTCACCCACCAGCCGAACATGCGCAAATACACCCAGAAGGTCGGTAAGCGGTGGCTGGGACCCATTGTCCAAAACCACAACTTCGTACGAATCCGACGGGTACGTCTGCGCCTCGAGCGCCGTCAGGCATCGGCCCAAACGCTCGGCGTCGTTGAAGACCGGGACTATTACGGATACGAACGTCACTGAAGACGACCTGGGTGGCGCAACATCGAGAGTAGGTGGCAAGCGTAGGCTCAACGTGTGGCAAAGTGGAGTCAACGTCAACACGGACGGATGAGGTCACCATTCTCGCTACCGGCGCGCCGGGATTGCCTGACGTGACCGCTGATTCGATGGAATGACTTGCGCAGGCCCGGCAGTCGTTCGCATCGTGTACGGGTTGATGCCGCTCTCTTCGACTCGAACTCCGCCCATGCGCTCATCACTCCGCATCCTCGTCACCACCGCGCTTACCCTTGCCTCCGGTACCCTCGGCGCCCAGACCTTCCGCTCCGCAGACCCCGTCATCCGGCGTATGTGGCAAGCAGGGATGAACGAGTCGCAGGTGGAGCGCCTGGGTCAGGTACTCATCGACTCCATCGGCCCGCGCCTGTCCGGCTCTCCCGGCTTCGCCAGTGCGCTGGCCTGGCTCCAGCGCACGTACACCGGCTTCGGCATTCCCGTGCGGCAGGAGCGCTACGGCACATGGCGCGGATGGCAGCAGGGTGCCGTGCACATGCAGCTCGTCGCGCCGCGTGCGCAGAATCTCGACGTGGAATTGCTGGCCTGGAGTCCGTCCACACCCAACGGCAAGCCGGTCGACGCCGACGTAGTAGTGATTCCCGCGTTGGCCGATGCCGCGGCGGCGACGCAGTGGCTCAAGACCGTGAAAGGCAAGTTCGTACTGATGTCGCCGCCGGAACTCATGTGCCGCGCGCCGCAGGAACTCGAACGCTATGCCCGCGCCAGCACCATCACCGCACTCAACGCGCAGCGCGCTGAGGTGCGTCGTGTATCCACCGACCGACTCAATGCGCTCGCACCCACCGGTGTCGCCCCCGGACAGCGCCAGGCTGCCATCATGAACCGGCTGGATTCGGCGGGCGTCATGGGCATCGGCACCACGCTCTGGTCCAACGGTTGGGGCGTGAACAAGATTTTCGGCGCGGTGTCCGATCGCGTGCCGTCGGTTGATCTGTCGTGCGAAGACTACGGCCTGCTGCACCGACTGGCGTCCAACAATCAGGGGCCGCGCGTACGCTTCACTGCCGAATCACAGGCCACACCGGCGGAAGTGCCGATGTTCAACGTGGTGGCCGAGCTCAAGGGACGCGAATTGCCCAACGAGTATGTGTTATTGTCGGCGCATCTCGACAGCTGGCACGGCGCCACCGGGGCCACCGACAACGGCACGGGCACGCTCACCATGTTGGAAGCCATGCGCATCCTCAAGGAAGCCTATCCCAATCCGCGACGCACCATTCTCGCCGGACACTGGGGCGGTGAGGAGCAAGGCACCATCGGCTCGAAGGCATTCGCCGAAGATCACAAGGACGTGATGGACGGCCTGCAGGTGGCGTTCAATCAGGACAACGGCACCTGGCGCGTGGAGATCCTGGAGGGACAGGGGTTCCTCAAGGCCAGCAGCAACCTCGCCAAGTGGGTGGCGCAGTTGCCGGCCGAAATGACGGACAGCGTCAAGCTGCAAGTGCCGGGTCCGCAAGCCAACTCCGGGAGCGATCACACGTCGTTCCTGTGCCGCGGCGCGCCGGCGTTTCGGTTGCAGTCCAGCTACGCGGAGTATCGTCAGTACACCTGGCACACCAATCGCGACACGTTCGACAAGATCGTGTTTGACGACTTGAAGAACAACGCGACGATGGCGGCCATGTTGGCGTATGCGGCGTCGGAGGACCCGGAGCATACCGCGCGCGACCAGGCGCTGTTGACGGGGCCCACGGGCGCACCACGCGCGTGGCCGGGGTGTGGGATGGCGAAGCGGAGCTACAAGTAGGGGCGCGACCGCGACGGAGGACGGTTGCGCTGTTGATCCAACAGCGTCTCCCGTCTCCCGTCTTCAGTCTCCCGTCTTCGCAGCTACTTGCTCCACGGCGGCACAATCCCGTTCGACCGCGCATACGCAATCGACTGTCCCAGATGCTCGTGCAAGTGCGTGGTGGTGCTGATCCACATGGCCTGCTGCGTGGATTTCTGGCCGAACATGTCCAGCGCATTCGGCAGCATCGCCACCGTGGTCTTTTGCATCGCGCTCTTGAGATGCGCAAAGCTGGCTTCCAGTTCGGCCACTGTCTGCTCACGCGTCAGCGTGCGCTTCTCGTAAGTGCCGAAGGTCTTGAAATCCTTCATGTCCAGCTTGGTGGCCGCGGCATGGCCGTCCCGGCCAACGCCGGCATCAGGTAGTTGTCCGACGCCACATGCAGGAACACCTCACCCACGGAGCGCACGCCCGCGCCTGGACGCCAGCCGTACTTGTCAACCGGCATCGCCTTGGCGAGCGCCACAAGCTTCTGCGCAACGCCGTCAATGTCCTTCATGAGGTCCGTGACCACGGGAGCAGTCTGTGCCGACACGCGAGCCGCAGGCAGCACGGCCAGGACGAAAAATAGAGGGAGAGCGAGGGACGAAAGCGTGCGTTTCATAGGTCCGAGAGTGGAGGTGAGAGTACGACGGGCACGATGCAGCAGCGACAACTCTGTACCGTTGGGCCTCAGCGAGGATCCGTACGCCAGGCGCGCCACACAAACTGACTCCATGAGCTCGGACGGGCGGCGGGTGGTGTCCGCTGGGCGACGAATCGTCCCGCGCGCATCTCCACACCAGTCTCGTAACTCACGCCACACCAGCGCGGGATGCTCGGCGACCAGCGGACACCACCCGCCGCCCGTCCACCCCGCAGAAAGCTAGAGCGTAAGAATCCGCGGACCAGCGTCCGTAATCGCCACCGTATGCTCAAAATGCGCCGAGCGTTTGAGATCCGCCGTCACAACGGTCCACTTGTCGCTCAGCGTGCGCGTCTTGGCCGTGCCCACGTTCACCATCGGTTCAATCGCGATGGTCAACCCGGCCACCAGCTTCTTGCCGCGCTTGGGCTTGCCGTAGTTCGGAATCTGCAACTCTTCATGCGGCGAAAACCCCACGCCGTGTCCCACCAGTTCGCGCACAATCGAGAACCCTTCCGGCTCCACCACCGCCTGAATGGCCGCACCAATGTCGCCCACGTGATTGTCCGGCACCGCCGCGGCAATCCCCGCCGCCAGCGCGCGCTCCGTCACGTCCAGCAACCGCCGCGTCAGCTCGTCAATCTCACCCACCGGCACCGTGAGCGCGGCATCGGTATACATGCCTTCCAGCTTCACGCCAACGTCCACGGTCACAATGTCGCCCGCGTTCAGAATGCGTTTCCGCGAGGGAATGCCATGCACGATCTCTTCATTGATCGAGATGCACACACTCCCCGGAAAACCGTACAGGCCCTTGAACGCCGGCTCCGCGCCGGGATGCGAGCGAATGAACGCTTCACCAATGGCGTCCAGCTCCATCGTGCTGATGCCCGGACGCACCGCATCACGCATGGCCAGCAACGTCGCGCGCAGAATCGCCCCGCCGCGCGCCATAATCTCGATTTCGCGAGGCGACTTGAGCATCATGCCGGAGGCTGACGTGCCGCTGAACGCCATGCTACTGCGCCGAGCCGTCCAAGCCCAGCGCCGTTAGCATGCGTGACTCCACATCGTCGAGCGAACCCATCGCATTCACGTGCACCAGGTTGCCGCCGTGTTGCGCGTACCAGTCAATCACCGGCGCCGTCTGCAGGCCGTACACTTCCAGCCGTTTGCGAATGGCGTCCGGCTCGTCGTCCTTGCGACGCACCAGCGTGCCCACCTTGCCGTCCTTCTCGCACGTTTCGCCGGGCTGGCGGCCGAAGAACGGGCTCTGGCATACGTCGCATGTGGTGCGACCGCTCAGGCGCGTGACCAGTTCATCCTCGTTGATATCGAACAGCAAGATCGCGTCGACGGCACGACCCAACTGCGCCAGCGACGCGGCCAACCCTTCGGCCTGCGGCGTGGTGCGCACGACACCATCAAGGATGGCGCCTCGCGCCGCATTCGGCGCGGCCAGCGCTTCGCGCATGATGCCCATGATGACGGCGTCGGGCACCAGATCACCGCGATCCATGGCGGCCTTGGCTTCCAAACCCAGCGGCGTGCCTTCCCGCACGGCGGCACGCAATACATCGCCGGTGGCGATCTTGGGAACAGCAAGGCGAGCGGCTAGCCGCTCGCCTTGCGTTCCCTTCCCGGCACCCGGCGGTCCAAGCAGGACAATGATCATGCCGTTGCGCCGGTGAAGGTTAGAAGCCGCTTTGCGTCGCCTGACGACCGCGGAACCGCACGCGTCCCTTCTTCATGAAGCCGTCGTATTTGCGCAGCAACAGGTGCTGCTGCATCTGCGCCATCGTGTCGAGCGCCACACCCACCACGATCAGCAACGACGTGCCACCGAAGGCGAATGGCACATTCACCAGTCGCGCAATCACGATGGGCATGAGCGCGATGAACGTGAGGAACACGGCGCCCGGCAACGTGATGCGTTCCACCACGTGCTCGATGTACTCGGCCGTCTTCGCACCCGGCTTGATGCCCGGCACGAATCCACCCTGCTTTTTCAGGTTCTCCGCCAGGTCCACCGGATTGAAAATGATGGACGTGTAGAAGTACGTGAACAGCATGATGAGAATGGCGGACAGGATGAAATAGAGCCACGGATTCGGGCCCTGCGGATTGAAGTACTCCGCAATTTCCTGCAGCCTGGAGTTCCCGCTGAACTGCGCCAACGCACCCGGAATGACGATCACCGACTGCGCAAAGATGATGGGCATCACGCCCGCCGTATTGATGCGCAGTGGGATGAAATTGCGCGCCGCTTCCCGTTGCCGGCCCCGCGCCATCGTACGCTGCGGTATCTGGATGAGCACGCGACGTGCCGCCACCGTGATCGCCACCACGCCGGCCACCACGGCCACCATCACGATCGCCAACACCACCAGCGACAGCGGCGCAATGGCGCCCGTCGTGACGAAGTTCGCGGTCTGGATGAGCGCCGGCCACATGCGCTCGACGATGGAGAAGAAGATGATCAGCGAAGCGCCGTTGCCCAGGCCGTTCTCGGTGATCTGTTCGCCCAGCCACATGACGAAAATCGCGCCCGTGGTGAGGAACAGCATCATCTGCACCATGAACCACGGCCCCGGACGCGACACCGCGGCCGGCAGTGACGAGGTGAAGAGCGCAAAGCCGTAGGCCTGCACCAACGCCAGCGCCACCGTGAGATAGCGGGTGTACTGCGTCAACTTTTTCCGGCCTTCCTCGTCCTTCTGCATCTTGTCGACCGTCGGGATCACCGCACCGGCGATCTGGACGAAAATACTGGCCGAGATGTAGGGCATGATGCCCAGCGCAAACACCGTCGCGCGCGACAACCCGCCGCCCACGAACATGTCGTACAGATTCAACAGGCCGTTGTTCTGGCGTGTGAAGAAATCCGTCAGTGCCTGGACATCGATGCCGGGCGCGGTGATGTGCGCACCAACGCGATAGATCACCAGACACAGGAACGTGAACGAGATCTTCGCCCACAGTTCCGGTGTCCGATAGATATTCGCGAGGGCCTGCGTCGCCTGATTGTTCTCTTGCGCCATGAGACCCGGTAGTGGTCGTTACGGAGTGGATTAGCCGTCGATGCGGCCACCGGCCGCTTCGATCTTCGCCTTGGCCGCCGCGCTGACCTTCACGCCGCGCACCGTGAACGCACGCGCCACGTCGCCGTTCGACAGCAGCTTCGCCGGACCGTGCCCCGTCCGGATCAGCCCCGCCGCGGCGAGCGTCTCGCTCGTCACTTCGTCTCCCGTCAACTGCGTCAGCGCATCCAGTCGCACAACCTGCGCATCTTCACGGAACGGGTTGGTGAACCCGCGTTTCGGAATACGACGCGTGATCGGCATCTGGCCGCCTTCGAAATGAGGCTTGCCGCCACCAGGTCCACCATGGCCGGACCGCGCCATGGAACCCTTGTGACCCTTGCCGGACGTCTTGCCCGTACCCGATCCCGGTCCGCGACCGATGCGCTTGCGCCCACGGTGCGAGCCCGGTGCCGGCTGCAGGTTGTGCAACCCGATTTTCTCGACGCTTGCGGCGTCTGCCTTGTTGGCCACGTGCTTACTCCTCCACCGGTGTCACCGACACCAGGTGACGTACGTGCTTGAGCTGACCGCGCAGCGAGGCGGAATCCTGCTGCACCACACTCGCCTGATGATGACGGAGACCGATCGCCTTGAGCGTCAGCCGCATCCGCCAGTTATGGCCGATCGCGCTGCGCACCTGCGTGACCAGCACCTTACCGGACGTCGGCGCTTCGTCCTTGGGCGTCTTGGCCGGGCCCTTGGACGGATGCCATACGAATGTACGCGGCATTATGCCACCTCCCCTACGATAGGCGAGGCGCCGACAATGGCCGCCTTGCGGGGATCATGCGTTTCCGTGCGCGACTTCGCGCGCGAACGATACCCGACTTGCGACACTTCGATCCCACGTTCCTTGGCGATCTGCTCGACCGTCACCAGATGCATCAGGCCGTCCAGCGCCGCCAGCACCATGTTGTGCGGATTCGTGGAACCCAACGACTTCGTGAGAATGTCGTGGATGCCGGCGCACTCGAGGATCGCGCGCACCGCACCACCGGCAATCACGCCGGCACCGGGCGCCGCAGGCTTCATGAGCACCTTGCCGGCGCCATGCTTGCCCACCACTTCGTGCGGAATCGTCGAGCCGGTGAGCGGAATGGACACCATGTTGCGACGCGCTCCGTCCACGGCCTTGCGGACCGCTTCCGAAACTTCGTTCGCCTTGCCGGTGGCAAACCCCACCTTGCCCTGCCCATCGCCCACCGCGACCAGCGCGTTGAACGAGAAGCGACGACCACCCTTCACGACCTTCGCCACGCGGTTGATCGCAATCACGTTCTCGACCAGGTCGCTCTGTTCACGCTCCTGGGCCGGACCGCGACCACCATCACGTCCGCCGCGACCATCGCGACCGCCGCCCGGGGCCCCACCTTCACCGCCCGGGCCGCGACCGCGACCCGCGCCACCACCCGGACCACCGCGACCGGCCCCTGGGCCGCCGCGACCAGCACCCGGGCCGCCACGACCGCCACCTGGGCCGCCACGACCACGTCCGCCTGGTCCGCCACCGCTCCGTGCGCTGCCGCCTGGCGCGCCACCTGCTCCTGCTGCGTTTGCCATGATCAGAACTCCAGGCCGCCCTCTCGGGCGCCATCTGCCACGGCCTTCACGCGGCCGTGATACTGGTAACCGGCGCGGTCGAATACGACCTTCGCGATGCCGGCCGCCTTCGCCTTCTCGGCAACTGACTTGCCGACGGCGAGTGCGCGCTCCGACTTCGTGCCGTTCATCCCTTCGTCGCCAACGGTCAGCAGCGTGCGCTGCGCGACGTCGTCCACGATCTGGGCGTAGATGTGCTTCACCGACCGGAACACCACGAGGCGCGGACGCTCCGGAGTGCCGTTCACCGCCTTGCGCACGCGCAGGTGACGGCGCTTGCGCCGCTCTGCATCCGTGCGCGGAATCGCGATCTTCGCCATTACTTGCCTCCCGCCTTGCCGGCCTTACGCCGGACGACTTCGCCCTGATACTTGACGCCCTTGCCCTTGTACGGCTCGGGCTTGCGCAGACTGCGAATCTCCGCGGCGACCTGACCCACCAACTCCTTGCTCATCCCGTCAATCACGACCGTGGTCGGATTGGGCGCGCTGATCTTCACGCCAGCCGGTGTCTTGTACTCGATCTGGTGCGAGAAGCCCAGCGACAACAACGCGCCGTACGGCTTCATCTCGGCCTTGTAGCCGACACCCATGATTTCGAGCGTCTTCTGGAACCCCTTGGTGACACCCTCCACCATGTTGGCCACCAGTGTCCGCGTCAAACCATGCAGCGCCTTGTGACGCTCGTCATCCGACGGCCGCGTCACCACGATCTCTGCGCCTTCCTGCGCGACCTTGATGTCAACCGGCAGCGTGCGGGACAGCTCGCCCTTCGGTCCGTTGATCTTGATCGTGTTCCCACTCATCGCGACGGTGACACCCGCCGGCATCGGAATCGGCCGCTTGCCAATACGTGACATGGGGGCCCCTTACCAGATGAGGGCGAGCAACTCGCCCCCGGTGTTGGTGGCACGAGCCGTGCGGCCCGACATCAGACCCTTGGACGTGCTCAGAATGGCCATGCCCAGACCATTGCGCACCCGCGGGATCTCGGCCACGCCGACGTACTTCCGCAGACCCGGCGTCGAAATGCGCTTCGCTTCACGGATGACCGACTGGCCGCCGTGCGCGTACTTGAGGATGACGCGCAGGACGTGCTTGCCGTCTTCGAGTTCGACCGTGCGATAATCCTGAATGAAGCTGCTCTCCTTCAGGATACGCGCGATTTCGATCTTGATCTTCGAGACCGGCATGTCGACGCGGCGGTGCTTGGAGGCACACGCGTTGCGGATCCGCGTCAGCATGTCGGCAATAGGGTCGTTGAGACTCATGCTCTCTAAGTGCTCCTATGGTATCTGCTCAGGGCAGACCTGTAGGAAGTGAAAAGGGAGTACAGGTACTGAGTACCTGGTACTTGGTACTTGGTCCTACCAGCTCGCCTTGCGCACGCCCGGAATGAACCCGTTCAGCGCCATGTCGCGCAATGCGATTCTGCTCAGCCCGAAATGCCGCAGGAACCCACGGGGACGGCCGCTCATGTTGCAGCGGTTGCGCACCCGGGTCGCGGACGAATCGCGCGGCAACCGGCGCAGCGCGTTCCCCGCTTCCAGCTTCTCTTCCTGCGTGCTCTTCGGATTGTTGATAATGGCCTTCAGCGCCGCGCGCTTCGGTGCATGTCGCTGCACCAACACCTTGCGCTGCGCGTTGCGGGCCAGCTTGCTCGTCTTCGCCATGTCGTATACCGGAGTCTGAGGTCAGGCAGCAGCAGCGGGCTGGGACACCTTGGGTGTCACCGGCTTGTCATCACCACGGAACGGCATGCCCAGCTGATGCAGCAACGCAAACGCGTGCGCATCCTTGGTGGCCGTCGTCACGAACGTGATGTCCATGCCGTGGATCGCCTCGACCATGTCGTAATTGATCTCGGGGAAAATCATCTGTTCTTTGACGCCCAGCGTGTAGTTGCCGCGACCGTCAAACGACTTCGTGCCGAGGCCGCGGAAGTCGCGGATACGCGGGCACGCCACCGTCACGAACCGATCGAAGAACTCCCACATCTTGTTGCCGCGCAACGTCACCGACGCGCCGATCTCCTGGCCTTCACGCAACCCGAAGTTCGAGATGGCCTTCTTCGCCTTGCGACGCACCGGCTTCTGCCCGGTGATCAACGCCAGCTCCTCGACCACCACATCCAGCAACTTCGGCTGCTTGGCCGCTTCGCCAACACCGCAATTCAGCACGATCTTCTCGAGCGTGGGAATCTCGTGGCCGTTGTCAAAGCTGAACTGCTTCGCCAGAATCGCCCGCACCGACTGCTCGTAGTGCGCCTTCAGGCGCGGCGACGCGATCGCGAGACCTTCACCGGCGTGCGTCCGCTTGGTGAAATCCTGCGCCTGACGCGGCTGGCTGGCCTTGGAGCTCTTCGAGCTCTTGCCACCCTTCGCGCCAGCGCCACCCTTCGCGCCCGCGCCACCCTTCGCGCCCTTCGACGTCGCATCCTTCTTGCCGCCAGCCTTGCCGCCGGCCTTGTTGTCCTTGCTTGCCATTGTCGTAGCTCCGGGGCTTAGCGAACGCGGGAAATAACTTCACCGCTCTTCACGCCAACCCGCTCCTTGGTCCCGTCAGCATCGATGCGCGTCTTCACGCGCGTCGGCTTGCCGGACTTGGAGTCGATCAGCATGACGTTCGACGCATGGAACGGCGCGGCCATCTCGATGATGCCGCTCGTTTCTTCCGGTCGACGCGCCTTGCGGTGCTTCTTCACGATGTTGACGCCGTCCACCTTCACCCGGCCCGTCTTGGGGTACACCATGAGGACCTTGCCCTCTTTCCCCTTGTCGTCGCCGCGCATCACGCGCACGGTATCACCCTTCGTCACATGGATCACTTCGCGCGAGGCCTTCAGCGCATGCCGCCCCGCGCCCAGCCGCTGCCCGCGATCCGTCTTGTAGTACACGTTCTTCCGCATCTCAGAGCACCTCGGGCGCCAGCGAAACGATCTTCATGTAACGCTTCTCGCGGAGCTCGCGCGCCACGGGACCGAAGATACGCGTCGCCTTGGGTTCGCCCTTGTCGTCAATGATCACGACGGCGTTCTCGTCGAAGCGGATATAGCTGCCGTCCTTGCGTCGCGTTTCCTTCACCGTGCGCACCACCACGGCCTTCGCGACTTCGGACTTCTTCACGGTGCCGTTCGGCAGGGCGTCCTTCACCGCCACGACGACCTTATCTCCCAGGCCGGCATACCGGCGGCGCGTGCCGCCCAACACACGGATCACCAGGGCGCGCTTGGCACCACTGTTGTCCGCAACCTTCACGATGGATTCTTGCTGGATCATGGTTCGGGTTCCTTAGCGCGCGCGCTCAACGATCTCGACCACGCGCCACCGCTTGTCCTTTGACAGCGGCCGGGTCTCCATGATGCGCACGGTGTCGCCCACTTTCGCCGAGTTCTCCTCGTCGTGCGCTTTCAGGCGACGCGTCCGCGTCACCATCTTCCCATACTGCGGATGCGGCATGCGCCGGTCGATGCGCACTACCACCGTCTTCTCCATCTTGTCGCTCACCACCAGCCCGATGCGCAATTTCCGCGCGGTGCGGTCGAGAGCGGCGCTGGGCGCTGTGGCGCCATTCTGCGAGGCGCCCGTCGCGTTCTGTATGTCTGCCATGATTGACTCGGTCCTCCGGTTAGCGGCCGCTGGCCTTAGGGGCCTTCTTCGCTGCCGCCTTCTTGGCGGCCGCCTTCTTCACTGGCGCCTTCGCGGCCGCCTTCGGGGCAACCGCGACCGTGTGCGTGATCCCCAACGCCCGTTCGCGACGCACCGTCTGCAACCGCGCGATGTCCTTGCGGATGCTCCGCAGGCGCAACGGCTCCTCCAACGCTTCCGACGCACTGCGGAACTTGAGGCGGAAACGCTCCTCCTCGAACTCCGCGATGCGCGCCGTCAACTCACTGTCATCGAGACTGCGGATCTCTTCAGCCTTCATGGGTCACCGCCTCCTCGCGCGCGACGAACTTGGTCTTCACACCCAACTTGGCGGCCGCCAGTCCCATCGCCTTCTCGGCGAGTTCCCGCGACACCCCCTCGATCTCGAACATCACCCGACCCGGCTTCACCACCGCCACCCACATCTCGGGCGATCCCTTGCCCTTACCCATGCGCGTTTCGGCCGGCTTCTTCGTGATCGGCTTATCCGGGAACACCCGGATCCACACCTTGCCGCCACGCTTGATGTGACGCGTCATCGCGACACGGCACGCTTCGATCTGACGGCTCGTGACCCAGCCCGGCTCCAGCGCCTGCAGCCCGTAGGTCCCGAAGGACAGTTCGGCGCCACGGTACGCGAGCCCGGTCATGCGGCCCTTGAACATCTTGCGGAATTTGACCCGCTTCGGACTCAGCATCGTTCAGTCTCCTCAGGCGCCGGTCGAGTAGGTCTTGCCACGACGGTCTTCCACGATCTCGCCCTTGAAGATCCACACCTTCACACCAATGGTGCCGTACGTGGTCTTCGCCGTGCTGGTGGCGTAATCGATGTCCGCGCGCAACGTGTGCAGGGGCACACGACCCTCATGGTAGCCTTCCACGCGCGCGATTTCCGCGCCGCCCAGACGACCACCCGCCTTCACTTTGATCCCCAGCGCGCCCATGCGCATCGCACTCTGCACCGCGCGCTTCATCGCGCGACGGAACGAGATACGCTGCGACAGCTGCGCGGCAATGTTGTCCGCCACCAGCTGCGCCTCCACCTCGGGACGCTTGATCTCTTCCACGTTGATGCCGACTTCCTTCCCCGTCAGCTGCGCCAACTCGTCACGCAACTTGTCGACTTCCGCGCCCTTCTTGCCGATGACCACGCCCGGACGACCCGTGTGGACCGTCACCACCACCTTGCCCGGCTTGCGCTCGATGCGCACGTCGGAAATGGCCGCGTTCTCCAGACGCGCCTTCAGATACTTCCGCAGCAGCGCGTCTTCCTTCAACAGCGCCGGCATGTCCTTCTTCGCGTACCAGGTTGACCGCCAGTTCTTCGAAATCCCGAGGCGGAACCCGATCGGATTGGTTTTCTGTCCCATTAGCGCACCGCCTCCGCCACGATGATCTCCACATGACTCGTCCGCTTCACCACGGGCGTCGCGCGGCCCATCGCCGCCGGCATCCAGCGCTTCAGCTTCGGGCCTTCGTTGACAATGGCCTTCGTGATCACCAACGCGTCTTCATCCACCGACGTGTTGGCCGCACGGGCCGCCTGCTGCACGTTCGCCACCGCGCTCAACAGCGTCTTCTCGATCTGCTCCGCCGCGTGCTTCTTGGAAAACTTGAGCAACGCCAGCGCGTCGTTCACCCGCTGCCCGCGGATCTGGTCGATCACCAGCCGCATCTTGTACGGCGACTGCCGCGTCGTGCGCTGGATGGCCCGCGCTTCGATGCCCGTCTTCAGAACTTTGGCCATCGGTTACTTGCCTCCCTTCGGCACGCCGGTCGCCTTCTTGTCGGCCGCCTTGTTCCCCGCGTGACCGCGGAAGAGACGCGTCGGCGAGAATTCGCCGAGCTTGTGGCCCACCATGTTTTCCGTCACGTACACCGGAACGAACTTGTTCCCGTTGTGCACCGCGAACGTGTGCCCCACGAATTCCGGCAGAATCGTGCTGGCGCGTGACCAGGTCTTCACGACCTTCTTCTCGCTACGAGCATTCATCCCGAGGACTTTCGCCTCGAGGCGCTCAGCAACGAATGGACCCTTCTTGATACTTCTCGACATGTCGGTTCTCTGGCTTGGCTAGCGGATCACTGTGTGGCTTTGCCGCGCTTGCGGCCGCGCACGATCAGACGCGTCGACGACTTCTTCTTGTTGCGCGTCTTCACTCCCTCGGGCTTGCCCCACGGGCTGACCACGTTCCGACCACCGCGCGTCCGACCACCATGCGGGTGATCGACGGGGTTCATGACTTCACCGCGCACCTTCGGACGCTTGCCCAGCCAGCGGCTCTTGCCCGCCTTGCCGTGCGACTGCAACTCGTGCTCCGAGTTGCCGACTTCGCCGATCGTCGCCACGCAGTTGCCGTGCACCAGGCGCATTTCCGTGCTCGCCAGCTTCAGCGTCACGTACTCGCCTTCCTTCGCCACGACCTGCGCGAACGTGCCCGCCGAGCGCGCCATCTGGCCGCCCTTGCCGATCTTCAGTTCGATGTTGTGCACCGACGTGCCCAGCGGCACATCCTTCAACGGCATCGCATTGCCCGTGCGCACATCCGACCCCGGACCCGACACCACCGAATCCCCCTGCTTGAGCCCCTTCGGATGCAGGATGTAGCGCTTCTCGCCGTCCGCGTACTCCACCAGCGCAATACGCGCCGAGCGGTTCGGATCGTACTCGATCTCGCGCACCACGGCCGGCATGCCGTCCTTGTTGCGCTTGAAATCGATGAGACGGTACTGCCGCTTGTGTCCACCACCGATGCGACGCATCGAGATGTGGCCGTGGTTGTCGCGGCCACCCGACTTCTTGATGGGCTCGACCAGCGACTTCTCAGGCGTCGAACGCGTGATCTCGGCGAAATCCGATACCGAGCGGAAACGCGACCCCTTGCTGACCGGCTTGAACTGACGAATTCCCATGCGAATCAGCCCTCGAAGATGGCAATGGTGTCGCCGTCACGCAGCTTCACAATCGCCTTCTTGGTGTGGGGACGACGGCCGACGGACTGGCCGACCTTGCGCGACTTGCCGCGCGCATTGGACGTCCAGACGCCCGTCACCTTCACGCCAAACAGGCGTTCGATGGCGTCCTTGATGGTGTATTTCGTGGCGTCAGGCGCCACTTCGAATGTGTACTCGCCCCGCTCCTGGTAGGCGGCCGAGCTGCGCTCCGTGATAATCGGGCGCATGATCGTGCGATACAGTGTCGACATCGCTTAGCTCTCCGCCGAAGGCTGGGTCAGCGCCGACGACTCGATCACGACGACATCCGACCAGAGGATGTGATACGTGCTCGCATCGCTGAACGGCATCACATGGGCATGTTCGAGGTTGCGCGCGCTCAGGTACACGTTCGGCTTCACGCCGTCGGTGAGCAGCAGCACCTTCTTGTCCGACACGCCAAGCTTCGCGAACAACGCGATCATGCTCTTGGTCTTCGGCGCGCTGTAGTCCAGCGCGTCGATCAGCAGCACCGCGTTCTCACGGGCGCGGGCATTGAACGCGCTCTTGCGCGCCAGGGCCCGCACCTGCTTGGGCACGATCTGCGTATACGAACGCGGGATCGGACCGAACACCGTACCACCGCCCGGCCAGTTGGGCGCGCGAATGGAACCCTGTCGCGCGCGACCCGTGCCCTTCTGCTTCCAGGGCTTCTGGTTGCCGCCGGTCACTTCGCCGCGCGTCTTGGTCTTGGCCGTGCCCTGACGACGATTGGCCAGGAACGCCTTCACCGCCTGATGCATGACCGGCATGTTGACCGTGCCGTCAAACGTCGTCTCGGGCAGGACGCGCATCGCGCCCTTCTTGCCCTGCGCCGAGTACACCGGCGCCTCGAATGTCGTGGTTTCTTCCGTCATGATCAGCCCTGCTTGCGCACGAGCACGATGCCGTTGATCGGCCCCGCCACACTGCCGCGCAGGTAAATGAGGTTGCGTTCCGCGTCCACCTTCTCGATGCGGATGCTGATGACCGTGTGCTTATGGTTGCCGTACTGACCCGGCATCTTCTTGCCCTTGATGACGCGCGACGGATCCGTACCGGCGCCGATCGATCCGGGCTTGCGATGCTTGGTGTTGCCGTGCGTGTTCGGTCCGCCGTGGAAGCCGTAGCGCTTCACCACACCCTGGAAGCCACGACCCTTCGACGTGCCGGTCACCTTCACGCGCTCACCCGGCGTGAAAATGTCGACCTTGACCACATCGCCCACCGTGTACGTCGGCACCTCGGGGTTCTTCCCCGGGGCGTCGTCGAGACGGAAGCTGCGGAGCACGGACGGCGGCGCCTCAAGGCCCGCCTTCTTCGCGTGTCCGACTTCGGCCATCGATGCCCGATGTCCGCGCGGTGTGCGCTCACCCTTCTTGTTCTCGCGGGCGACGCGTTGCGCGCCGTATCCGAGCTCCACCGCCGCAAAGCCGCCATTCGCCACCGTCGTCACCTTCGTGACGGGGTTGGGCGTGGCCTCCACCACGGTGCAGGGCACCTGCTGCCCCTGCTCGTTGAACACCTGGGTCATGCCCAGTTTCTTGCCGATAATGCCGATCATGGGGGTCCTGTTATGAAACGAGTCGCAGTGGACAGGTGTCGCACCGTTGGACTGTCGAGCGACTCGCCGTGTGCGAGGAGCTCGTTGTTTTAAGACGGGAGACTGGAGACGGGAGAATGGAGACTGTCTGAATGCAGCGTCTCCCGTCTTCCCTCTTCCGTCTTCCGTCTTTCATCACTTCACTACTCGACCTTGATCTCCACGTCGACTCCCGCCGGCAGATCGAGCTTCGTCAGCGCGTCCACCGTGCCGGCACGGGAATCCAGGATGTCGATCAGGCGTTTGTGCGTCTTCAGTTCAAACTGCTCGCGCGACTTCTTGTCCACGTGCGGCGAGCGAAGCACCGTCCACCGCTGCGTCTTCGTCGGCAACGGAATCGGACCCGACACCTGCGCGCCCGTCTTTTCAGCGGTGCGCACGATATCGGCCGACGCCTGGTCGATCACGGCGTGGTCAAATGCTTTGAGGCGAATGCGGATGCGGCCAGCCATCAGGATACTCTCGGTATTAAGGAACTACCGACGGGGGCGTCGTCAGGACGACGCCCCCGTCAGCGGTTATCACGCAAGGATCTTGGTCACAACACCAGCGCCTACCGTACGACCGCCTTCGCGGATGGCGAAGCGCAGCGTCTCTTCCATGGCGATCGGGATGATCAACTCGATCGTCATCTGGATGTTGTCGCCCGGCATCACCATTTCCATGCCTTCCGGCAATTCGATGGTGCCCGTCACGTCCGTCGTGCGGAAGTAGAACTGCGGACGGTAGCCCTTGAAGAACGGCGTGTGACGGCCGCCTTCTTCCTTCGTGAGGACGTACACCTCGGCCAGGAACTTCGTGTGCGGCTTGATGGAGTTCATCTTCGCCAGCACCATCCCGCGCTCGATGTCCTTCTTGTCCACGCCGCGGAGCAGGAGACCGACGTTGTCGCCGGCGCGTCCTTCGTCCAGCAGCTTGCGGAACATCTCGACGCCCGTGACGATCGTCTTCTTCTCGGCGTTGTAGCCGACGAGCTGCACTTCTTCGCCGACCTTCACGATGCCGCGCTCGATACGACCCGTCGCCACCGTGCCGCGACCCGTGATCGAGAACACGTCCTCGACCGGGAGCAGGAACGGCTTGTCGACTTCGCGCACCGGCTCCGGAATGTACGAATCCAGCGCGTCGAACAGCTTCATGAATTCGGCCTGCCACTTCGGATCGCCGTTGATGGCGCCGATCGCCGAGCCACGAATCACCGGCGCGTCGTCGCCCGGGTAGTTGTACTTCGAGAGCAATTCGCGGACTTCGAGCTCGACCAGATCGAGGAGCTCTTCGTCTTCCACGAGATCGCACTTGTTCAGGAAGACCAGCACCGAGGGCACGTTCACCTGGCGCGCCAGCAGGATGTGCTCGCGCGTCTGCGGCATCGGGCCGTCCACGGCCGACACCACCAGGATCGCGCCGTCCATCTGCGCCGCACCCGTGATCATGTTCTTCACGTAGTCGGCATGGCCCGGGCAGTCCACGTGCGCATAGTGCCGATTCGCCGTCTCGTACTCGACGTGCGAGGTGGCGATCGTCAGGATCTTCGTGGAGTCACGACGACCCTGCGACTCCGACGCCTTGGCGACTTCGTCGTAGGCGATGTACTTGGTGCCGTACCCCTTGTCCGCCGAGACCTTCGTGAGAGCGGCCGTCGTCGTCGTCTTGCCGTGATCGACGTGGCCGATCGTTCCCACGTTCACGTGCGGCTTGTTCCGCTCGAACTTTGCCTTGCCCATGGTTCGATTTGTGTTGGGTAGTGAATGGGTGGGTGAGGCTTACGCCTTCACCTTGGAAATGATCTCTTCGGCCTTCGACTTCGGCACTTCTTCGTAGTGCGAAAACTCCATCGAGTAGACCGCTCGACCCTGCGACATGCTGCGCAGTTTGGTCGAGTAACCGAACATCTCGCCGAGCGGCACCGTCGCCGAGATCACCTGCGCTTCACCTCGCTGCATCATGCCGCCGATCTTGCCGCGCCGCGAGGAGAGATCGCCGAGGACGTCGCCCATGTACGCTTCAGGGCTCACGACCTCGACCTTCATCACCGGTTCGAGCAGGCAAGGACTGGCCTGACGGGCCGCTTCCTTGAATGCCATCGAGCCAGCAATCTTGAACGCCATTTCCGATGAGTCGACGTCGTGGTACGAGCCGTAAATGAGCTGCACCTTCACGTCCACCACCGGATAGCCGGCCAGGACGCCGGTTTCCAGCGCTTCCTTGATACCCTGCTCCACCGGTCCGATGTACTCGCGCGGGATCACACCACCGACGACCTTGTCCTCGAACACGAAGCCCTGACCCTGCTCGCTGGGCTCCATGTTGATGACCACGTGGCCGTACTGACCCTTGCCGCCGGACTGGCGAATGAACTTGCCTTCGATTTTCTCGACGCGCTTCTTGATCGTTTCGCGGTAGGCCACCTGCGGACGGCCCACATTCGCGTCGACCTTGAATTCGCGCATCATGCGATCGACGATGATTTCCAGGTGCAACTCGCCCATGCCGGCGATGATCGTCTGCGACGTTTCCGGGTCGGAGCGCACACGGAATGTCGGATCTTCCTCGGCCAGCTTCTGCAACGCGATGGCCAGCTTGTCCTGGTCCGCCTTGGTCTTCGGCTCGATCGCCACGTCGATGACGGGCGCCGGGAACTTCATCGCCTCGAGAATGATCGGATTCTCTTCCGTGCACAGCGTGTCGCCCGTGCGCGTGTCCTTGAGGCCGATCGCGGCGGCGATATCACCCGCGCGCACTTCCTCGATTTCCTCGCGCTTGTTGGCGTGCATCTGCAGCAGACGCCCCACGCGCTCGCGCTTGTCCTTCGTGCTGTTGTACACGTAGCTGCCCGACGCCAGCACGCCCGAGTACACGCGGAAGAACGTCAGCTTTCCGACGAACGGATCGGTCGCGATCTTGAACGCCAGCGCCGCGAACGGCGCCACGTCGGTGATCGGCGCTTCGATGAACGTTTCGTCATGGTGCGGCAGGTGGCCCTTGATGGCCGGCACGTCGATGGGGGCGGGCATGAAGTCGATGACCGCGTCCAGCAGCGCCTGCACACCCTTGTTCTTGAACGATGCCCCGCACAGGATCGGCACGAACTTGCCAGCGCACGTGGCTACGCGAATGGCGTGACGCACTTCATCGTTCGTCAGCTCCTCACCGGCCAGGTACTTCTCCATCAGCCCTTCGTCGTACTCCACCACGGTGTCGATCAGCTTGTGGCGCGCTTCCTCGACCGCATCATGGAACTCCGCCGGGATGTCCGTGACTTCGAACGTCTTGCCCAGCGTGGAATCGTCGAAGATGTACTGCTTGCGTTCGATGACGTCGAGGTGACCCGTGAACAGTTCGCCCGAACCCACGGGCAGCTGGAGCGGCTGGGCGCTCTTGGTCAGACGATCGTGAATCATCGCCACGCAGCGTTCGAAGTTCGCGCCGACGCGGTCCATCTTGTTGGAAAAAATGATGCGCGGCACGCCATACCGGTCGGCCTGGCGCCACACCGTTTCCGTCTGCGGCTCGACACCGGCCACGGAATCCAGCAGCGTGACCGCACCGTCCAGCACGCGCAGCGAGCGCTCGACTTCCACCGTGAAGTCCACGTGACCCGGCGTGTCGATGATGTTAATGCGGTATTCCGGCCCGACACCCTTGTCGAACGACTGGCCGTGACGCACCCAGAAGCAGGTCGTCGCGGCCGACGTGATCGTGATGCCGCGCTCCTGTTCCTGCTCCATCCAGTCCATCGTGGCCGCACCGTCATGCACCTCGCCGATCTTGTGCGACTTCCCCGTGTAATAGAGGATGCGCTCGGTCGTGGTGGTCTTGCCGGCATCGATGTGGGCCATGATGCCGATGTTGCGATAATGCTCGAGCGGGGTCAAACGCGGCATAGTCTTCAGCGGCGTCCGCTTACGCGGCGCCAAGTGTTAGACGAAGTGTGGTCCTGCAGAAATTCAGCGGGCGAAGACATCAGCGTCGGCAACCGGCCCGACGAAAAAACACCAGCAAAAAAACGGCTGGACCAGTCACTCTGCCAAGGCAGAGCCGGTGTCCATCCGCTGCCGCCGGGTGCAATCGCCACTGCTGCGCGACTGGGGACCCAAGCGCGCCGGGCACAGAAACAGGCATCGTGCCTGAACCGTGGAGACCGACGTCAAGTTGGCTGCGTTGCTTCTCGGGAGTTCCGCACGTCACAGACGCCGGAACCGGTACTGCCTTGCACAACGGTCGCGTATTTCACGGAACGGTGACCGTTCCGGGTAATACGGTGTCGTGCACCCCATCCCGAAGGATGGCCCCTAGGTGTCGGCCGCAGATCGCCGAACAACTACAGAAGAAAGTGCCCTGCCAAATCCCAAAGCCCGATTGATCAGACCAGTTTTCCGGCAGACACCCAATCTGTCGAGACGGCGAGAGTAAGTCAACGCCCGTCGTGAAGCTGTTGTCGTCCTTCGACCATGCGCTCTCGTCCAAATTGCTGCGCCCTTGCAACACAATGTTGTGGCATGCTGACCAATCGTCGAACCAGACAGCGCGTCTCAGTGCCGAACTCATCAATAAACACCACCCCATTTGTGACAATTGTTCGCCCGAGCTCGACAATATAAGTTGCTGGTATACAACATCTTTCGTCAGTTAAGCATACGGTCCCCCAAGGCGACTCTGTGACACGTCCTTATGCTTGAGTCCGCTTCTGGTACGGGTCATGCACAGTCGGTGTAGCAGCAGAGCAGGTCAATTCCGGACATGCCGCTGCTATCATCAGAGAATATGAGGCCCCCCATGCGTACCGTCCGCCGTCTTGCCGTCATCGCCACGATCCTCCCGCTCAGCCTGCAGGCACAGGCTGGACAGGTGGTCGGGCCCAATGGCGTCTCCGCGCTCGGGAATCCGACCGGCTGGAATCCCAACGTCCAGGCCGGTGCCACGGCGCAGGTGACCACTACCAATCCGCGGCTCGGGTGGGGCGGGTTCGGCACCGGGTCGCTGGAGCTCTCGGTCACCGGCAACGTGGCACCAAACGGACAGTATCCGGACTGGGGCTTCTATTACCGCTACGCCAATACCCCGGGCGGCTTTGGCAGCCTGGCCAACCTGAGCGCCCTGTCCTTCGACTGGTACCGCGAGTCCAATCCGACCTGGAACACCACCACGCCGTCGGCCGACTGGCCCTACAAGACCCCGGTCATGCGCCTGGTGCTTCAGGACAAGTTCGACCAGATCAGCGAGTTGATCTGGGAGGGGTACTACAACCGCGGCACCGGCGAAGCGCTCAACGGTGCGGTCACACCGGTCGACCAATGGGTCACCACCAGCAACATGCAGAACGGCAATTTCTGGTTCAATCGTCCGCCAACAGCGCCCGGATTGGATAATGTGTTTGTCGGCACCGGCTGTCAGGACAACCTCTTCACCTTCTGGCAGGGTGGCATCCCCGGCTCTGCGCTCAACCAATTGCTCGGATCTGGCGGCTGTCTCGCCAATGCCGACGCCAAGGTCATTGGCATCGCGGTGGGTGTCGGCAGCCAATGGCCGCTGCCCTACCATGGATTCGTCGATAACGTCCAGATGGGGTTCAACAACCAGAACGGCCTCGCGCTTGACGCCAATTTCGACTTCGTCCCGACATCTACGGTTCCCGAGCCCTCCACCTACGCCCTGATGGCCACCGGCCTTGCGGCCCTTGGTTTGGCGGCGCGCCGTCGCCGGCAGCGGAAGGCATCGGCGAAATGACCTGAAATGGCCAACCAGGGACGCGTCAAAATGACGCGGCCCTGCATATGCGCCATATTGACGGGCGGGCCCGCGCTGTAACGGGACCGCCCGTCTTACGTTGTCGGGCAATGGTTTGCCCGGTAGGTCGCCACGTCGACCGACGCGCGCCGTGACACCGCGGGCCGCGAGCGTGACCGGAGAGCAGTCCCCCTCGTCTCCAAAGTACCGACCATCCCATCGCCACCTGCGCAGCGCCTCGCGCACGACCTCTCAACTGTCTGCATGTCCAGCCCCGGCGACCGCCATCGCGTCTGCCTCGTTATCGGCACTCGACCCGAAGCCATCAAGATGGCCCCGGTCATCGCGGCCATGCGCGAACACCCGCACCTCGAGCCGCTCGTCGTCGCCACGACGCAGCACCGTGAGATGCTCAAGCAGGCCCTCGACGTCTTCGGCATCACGCCCGACGTCGATCTGGGGTTGATGCAGAATGGACAGAACCTGGGCGTCTTCACCTCGCGCGCGCTGCAGGCACTCACCGAGTGCTTCCTGGAGAAGAAGCCCGACTTCCTGCTGGTGCAGGGTGACACCTCCACCGTCACGGCCGCCGCACTCGCGGCGTTCTACCAGGGGATTCCCATCGGCCACATCGAGGCCGGACTGCGCTCGTTCGATCTCAGCAGTCCGTTCCCTGAAGAAGTGAATAGACGGATCGCCACGTGCACCGCCAACATCCACCTCGCCCCCACCGACGAAGCGCGGACGAATCTGGTTTCCGAAGGCATTCCGGAAGGCGACATCTTTGTCACCGGCAACACCGTCGTTGACGCCATCCAGATGGTCGCCCCGCGCGCGCACTTCGACACGCCGGCGCTCAACGCGGTCAACTGGTCGACACGCCGGGTGCTGCTCACCACGGTGCACCGGCGCGAGTCGATGGGCGAACATCTCGAGGAGATCTGCGACGCGCTGGAGTCGATCGTGAAGTTGCACGACGTGGAGATTGTCTTCCCGGTGCATCTGAATCCCAAGGTGAAGGACGTCGTGCATCGTCGCCTGGCCAATCACGATCGCATTCACCTGCTGGAGCCACTGCCC
The DNA here is from genome assembly GCA_016720905.1 of Gemmatimonadaceae bacterium. Taxonomy (NCBI): domain Bacteria; kingdom Pseudomonadati; phylum Gemmatimonadota; class Gemmatimonadia; order Gemmatimonadales; family Gemmatimonadaceae; species Gemmatimonadaceae bacterium. The sequence goes on from JADKJT010000007.1 coordinate 164,780, forward strand.
TATCCGGATCTGCTGGAAGTCATGCGGCGCGTGTATCTGGTGCTGTCCGATTCCGGCGGCATCCAGGAAGAGGTGCCCTCGTTCCGCAAACCGATTCTCATTCTGCGCGATACCACCGAACGCCCCGAGTGTGTGCGGTCGGGATTCGGTGAACTGGTGGGCACCGACGCCACCGTCATCCTGGCGCGCACCTCGGCGTTGCTCACCGACAGCACGTTGTACACACAGCGCACATCGGGTGAGAATCCGTTTGGCGACGGCAAGGCCGCGCTCCGCATCGCCGAAGTGGTCGACACCGCCCTGCGGCATCCGCACGAACGGCGCGGACCACGACGCCTCGATCGCGGCGAAGTGAACGCCACACTCGATCGACTGGCGCATGCCTCGTAGTCGCCGGCTCTTGGCCGCCGTCGGCGTCATCGCCACGCTGTGGCACACATCCGTGTCGGCGCAAGCGCCGCTGGCCGGCGGACTCCCAGGGCGATGGATCGAAGCCAATGCGCTCGCGCAGCGCGTGTCCAATGGCTACGGCAATTGGCAGGGACTCTATGTGCGCGGCGTGCGACCCTCAGCACGCGACACGTGGTACGTCGATGCGTTGGCATTGCACGCGTTCGGCGAGAATGGCCTGCAGGTTGGTGCCACCCATCGTCATGATTGGAACGGCCGCGTCTTTCAGATGCTGGGCGCGAGCGTCGGTAGCGGCGCGTCCATCATGCCCCGTGGTCGAGTCGACGGGGCGTTGGGGGTTCGATTGGGCGCGCAACGTCGGTGGCAAGCCACCGGCGGCGTTTCGTATGTGAAGTCGGTGACGGAGTTGTCCGACCTGGCCGGCATCGCGTCGCTGGCCTGGTATGCGCCGCACGCCGTGATGATTGAAGTGGGCGGACGCTACAACAGCAGTCGGCCGGGCAACATCAAGTCACATCGCCTGTCCACCACCGCCGCATGGACGCCGTCACCCAAGCGCACGTTTTCGGTGCGCGGCATTGGCGGTTCTGAGGGCTGGCAGGTGGTGCGCACCGGCACCACGCTGACCCGGTTCCAATCGCAGGAAGGGGCGCTGGCGTGGCGCGAAAAAGTGACCGACGACTGGGCGCTCAGCATCCAGGGCGATTGGTACCACAATCCTTACTACACCCGTTCCGGAGTCACCCTCGGTGTCGCGCGTTACTGGTAGGCCGTCACGCCGCATCGATGTGCTGCGCGACCGCGGATTCCGCGGCGGGCGCATTGCGCCGCATCGTTCGATGATCGGGTTGGAAGTGAGCCGCTGGTTGCTGTTCGACCTGATCGTGCTGCCATTGCTGTTCTCGGTGGCCGTGTTCGTGTTGCTCGATCCGCTGCTGGAAGGATGGCGGTGGATGCTGGATGTCGTGCGCGCACCGCTGGGATTGCCCGGCGTAGTCGCGGCGCGCGTGGTGGAGATTGGCCCGGTGTCCGTGGCTATTCCGTATTACACCGCCGAAGCCCAGTGGCCCGCCAATCTGGACCTGCGCTCGGGATGGATATTGGTGGCGGCGCTCGCCGTTCCGGGCGTACTGCTGCGCGGTCGGTTCACCCCGTTGGCGTACTTCCTGCGCGCGTTGGCGGTCATCCAGTTGACCGCGCAAATGTGGTTCAGCCTGGCCGTCCCGCCGTTCACCTACGCGCTGTCGCAATATGTCGCGGGGCTGCTGGTGTGCGGCGTGGTCATCTTGTTGCTGGCGCCGGTGCTGGTGTCGTTCACCTATTTCATCTTCGATTTCCAGCTATGGCAGAAACTGCTGCTGGTATCGATGCTGCTGGTGCACCTCGCGGTGTTCCTGCCGCTGCAAGCCATCGTGCACGCGTGGGTCCTGTATCGCGGCACACTGCTGTCCATGCCGATTCTGTTTCTGGTGTTCGGCGTGCTGCTGGATGTCTTTGTGTATGTCGCGCTCTATGGCTGGGGCATGAGTTGGCGATCGAACAGCGTGCTCGACGCCACCGATCGACAGATCCCGGTTCCGCCGTACAAGGCGCCGCGCATGACACCCCCCACCGGCATGTCGGCCATCGGCACACCGTCCGCCGGCTCGCCACGGGTCACGGGGGCGCCGCCGTCATGATCCTCACACTCGCCAACATCGGGCTCTGGATCTGCATCGGCGTGCTCGCCGTCTACACGCTGCGGCACTATTTCTTCACGCTCAACCGGCTGTTCGGACGTCATCGCCAGCCGTATGTGGACGTGATCCAGGCCGACTGGCCGATGCTCACCGTGTTCGTGCCGGCGCACAACGAAGGGCGCGTCATCCGTGACTCGCTCGACGCGCTGTTGTCGGTGGACTATCCGGCCGACAAGCTGCGCATCATCCCCATCGACGATCGGTCGAAGGACGACACACGCGCCATCATGCAGGAGTACGCGGACGCGTATCCCGATCGGGTGTTCCCCTTCCTGCGCGACGGTGGAGTGCCCGGCAAGGCCGCCGCGTTGGCGGAAGCGATGTTCGAGAATGCCGGCGAGATCTACATGGTGTTCGATGCCGACTACATCCCGGGACCTCGTCTGTTGAAGCAGTTGGCCGCGCCCTTCTTCGACGCCGAAGTGGGCGCGGTGATGGGACGCGTCGTGCCGCTCAATGTCGGCAAATCGCTGCTCACACGATTGCTCGATCTGGAACGTGCGGGCGGCTATCAGGTGGATCAACAGGCGCGCATGAACTTGCGGCTCATCCCGCAGTACGGCGGCACGGTGGGCGGCGTACGTCGCGTGGCGCTGGAACAGGTGGGCGGCTGGCGCATCGACTCACTGGCCGAAGACACCGATCTCACGGTGCGTCTGGTCATGAACGGCTGGGACGTGGTGTACCAGAATCGGTCGGAATGCTACGAGGAAGTGCCGGAAACGTGGGAAGTGCGCATCCGGCAAATCAAGCGATGGGCCAAGGGGCATAATCAGGCGCTGGTGCGTTACGTGGCCGCGCTCATGCGCAACCGCCGCGCGTTGCCATGGTGGCAGGTGTTGGACGGTGTGTTACTGCTGGGCGTGTTCGTGGTACCCCTCGTGCTGCTCATGGGCTGGGTTTGCACTATCACGCTCTTCTATGCCGGCTATCCGCCCGAATGGGGTCGCCTCACCGTGCTGGCCATTTCGTCATTCAATACCGTCGGCAACTTTGCGGCGTTCTTTCAGGTGGCCACCGCCAGTCGACTCGATGGCTCGCGTGAGCGCATTCGCATGCTGCCGTTTCTGCTGCTGGGCTTTCTCGTGAGCACGCTCTCCGTGGCCCGCGCCTCGTTGTCACGGGCGTCGTGGTTCCGCGGTCGCCCGGTGGAATGGCAGAAAACCGAACGCTATCGCACCGCGCGCACCAAGTCGGCGCTGCCCGGCAAGGGAGACGTTTGACATGACGCCCGTCGCCGTGTTTGCGCTGGTGCTGGCCGGAACCATCGCCTGGATCGCGATTCCCTTCATTCCCGCCATGATGGAACTCGTCCGCCCCAGGGATGCGTCGCCGCTCAACGCCGTGGGGCAGGACTCCGGAATGCTGACGTACTTCGCGACGTCGTTTACGACCCGCATGACGGCCGAAGGATTGCTGGGCACCTCGGTGCCGCCACGTTTGTCCGATGGCAGCCTGGTGCGCGTGCACAACGCCATGACCCCACTGGCACCCGCCCGCACACCGATCACCGATGTCGTGGTGCTGATGGATGACACACCAATTCCGGCAGGCACGAGTGTGGCCACCGAGTGTCTGGCCCGGCGCACGTTTCATGGCGGCGCCAATAGCAGCTTTCGCGCCATCCTGGGCCAACGCGATGTGAAGCTGGGGCAAGGCACCACTGTGTTGCGTTGGGTGCATGCCAACGGCCGCTTGGAAGCCGCCACCGGCACCTACCTCATGGGGCGCGCCACATCCGATCGCGAAATCCTACTGGAAACCGGTGTGCAGTTTGACCGACTGGACGCGCCGATGGTGCGCGTGGGCGGTGGCGGCACGCTGGAAACCCCCATCATGCCGGTGTCGGCGTATTCGCCATTCACCCCGGATAATGCCATCTCGCTGGGCGCCGGCTACTGGCGCGTGCGCGGCGACCTGACCATTCCTGCTGACACGTCGCTGGCCGGATCGCTGATCGTGATTGGCAACGTGGTGGTGAGCGAGGGCGCTCGTGTGGAAGGGTCCATCAAGGCCCACGGCAGCATGCACATCAAGACCGGTGCGGTGGTCGTTGGCGCCGTCTCGGCGCGCGGTCGCATTGTCATTGAAGACGGCGCGCGCCTGAGTGGCCCGGTCATCTCGGAAACGAGCGTGGTGGTTGGTGCCGCGGTGGTGGGTGTCGCCAGCAAGCGCACCACGGTCACGGCACCGCGCGTGGAACTGCGCACGGGAGCGACCGTGTACGGGGCCGTCATGGCGGGCGACGGCGGCGCGTCGGTGAAGTAGCGCCTACGAGATACCGCTGACGCGGACGCTCGCCACGGTCCACGCGCCAGCCACGAATGACAGCGTCACTTCGTAGCCCGCCGAGAACAGGCCCTTGCTGGTTTCGGGATTGCCGGCTTCCATGGTGTTCACGAGAACGATGGCCTGCGCGCCAACCACGTGCGCGCGCGACATCCAGATGATCGCCCGCGACTCGTCAATGCGGCACCGGCGCAATCCGCTTTCGCAGTGCACCACACTGTCGATGTCGGCGCGCGGGGCCCGCAGGAGACGCACCGCAACGTCCGTCAGGGCCGCGCGGTGGCGCATGACTGCCCGGCCCCCAGCCGTGTCGCGAGATGTCGGTGCGATACGGTCGTCGAAGAACACGCGGCCTGCGGAATATTTCTGGTCGCGAATGTAGACCGCCGCCACGACTTCCGGCGCCACCGGTGGCCCGGCCTGCGCCGACAACGCCATCGGCACCAGCGCCGTCAGCGCGAGCGCCAACAGTGCGGCGCGTTCCCGCCGCATCACCCGACAGCCCCTGAAGCGCCGTCAGCGAATAGTGAACGACGTTTCACGCGCGCTCTTCTTCTGTCCGTTGATATCTGCCACCTCAATGCGCAGCCGATACTCGCCGCGCGACTCGCCCAGCCAGTCCAGCGCGATGTACTCCACCTGCGTCGCGCTCGCCGCGACCTTGCGATCAAACGACAGCACCAGTCGATCCGAACCGCTTTCGCCCTGGCGGAGCACTGACCCCAGTCCGTCCAGCACGCGCAGGGCCAACGCCGCCGCGCCCACACGTTTGACACGTTCCACCGCAATGGACACACGATAGGTGTTCGCCTGCGCCTGTTCGGCGAGTTCGTAAATCTCCCAGGCCAGTCCAATTCGGGCGCCCGACCGGACGACGCCGTTGGACGGCTCGACGCCAAGCATGCGCCAGCTGGTGACATTGGCCGGGGGGGCGTGCAATCGTGCGTTGGCCAGCAGCACATCACTGAGTCCAAAGCCCTTGGTCGTGTCGGGTTCCGCCCGCAATGTGGCGCGTGCCGCGCGCCCCACGTCGCGCTGCATCGCCTCCACGCGCACCATATTGATCCCTTTGCCAATGCGCCGCACCCATGCGCGCGTGGCCGTCTTCGTCACCGAATCCGCATTCAACGAGGCCCGCGTCGACTCGGCGCCATTCGTGCGCGCAAAGGCGTCGTACACGCGAAAGTCGATGGACACTTCCGGGTCCACAATCTCCACGTCGCGCAGCAACGACTCCAAGGACACGTTGGCAGCCACCACCACGTCGGCCGAGTCGCCCGGTGCGCGAAAGCGCGCCACGCGCACATCCATGCTGTCCACGCGACTCACCAGCCCCAGATTGTTCCACGACACGGGAGAGGCGTTCTTGACATCCGCAACGAACTGTCGATCCACCACGGGCACGCGCGCGGTGCCAAAACCCGCCGCCATGTCGAAGAAGAAGGTGTAGCCCAACCGGTATGACCAGATCAGCGTGGCACCACCGTCTTCATTGGTGGACATCTGCAGATTGCCGGCGGTGTCCTTGTACTGTTGCACGCTGGACTTGCCGGGCACCGTGATCTCCACGTCGGGTGGTCCATACCGCACGTAGATATCGCCGCGATCGGTGTCCGCGCCACGCACCCCCAGATCCTCGTCGCTCCACCGGAACTCCGCGTACACCACGCGTGAGAAGAACTCCAGCTGGTACTCGTTTTCCCTGGTGGTCGACAACGGATCATTGAGCAGCCAGTACATCGACTCCACCGCGTTGCGCTGCCCAAGCGACAATGCGGTGAACGCGATGGAATCGCCAATACCGCCAACGGTCTCGGCCGACGGACGCGGGCGCAATATCCGGGTGAGGCGCAACAGGCGCGCGCGATCGGACTCGTCCATCTGCACAAGCGCCGTGTCAAACGCCGCGCGCGCTGGTCCGTCGCGACCCAGCCGATGCAGCGCGAGTCCCTGTGCGAGACGGGCCTGAAAATCAAAGGGTGATCGCGTCGCCCGTTCGGTGGCCGAGGCCAGCAGCTCCGGCCAGCGACGACCCTCGGCCAGCGCCATGAACAAGTGCCGGCTGTAGCGCAGGTGCGTTGGACCTGCGGCCACCGCGGCACGGAAGCGCTCCAGTCCGGCCAGATAGTCCGCCACGCCCGTTGCCGGTTCGATTTTCTTTGCGAAGGTGGCCACGTAATCCGCGCCTCGATCGCGACGCCATTTGTTGTTGGGTCCCGCCAACTGCACGTGATTGCCGTCGGTGGTCATCGCGCGATTCGTCACCAGCTCATACCGGCGCCAGATGGCACTGCCCACCTCATCGGCCCCCATCGCCATGAACAACGAATCGTTCACGCGCGTCGCGGCCTTCAGCGCATTCTCCATCTGCCGAGACGCCGCAAAGTGCATCGACGCGACATCCGACTGCAGGTTGAATCGTCCCAGCGTCACCCAGTATTGCGCGCTATCGGGGGCGAACTTGGTGGCCAGTCGCAAGGCACTGTCCGCGCCACGAAGCAGGTTGAGCACGCGAGCGTCGCCGATGTAACCGCCGCGGCGACCCGAGGCCGCCATGGCCCAGTGCAGCAGCCCGTACTGATGCCAGGCCGCGGCGTTCTTCGGTTGCGCGCGCATGGCCGAGTCGAGAAACGCCATCGCGCCGGTGGAATCGCCGGCCACGGCCAACGCCTCGGCGCGCAGAGCCACCGGATCCGTGGTTGGACGCAGGGGCGCGGGAATCTGGGCGGCCAGTCCGGCGGCACTCCCGCAGATCAACGACAGTAACGCAATAGACTGGGACATGATCATGACCAACGTTGGTGATCGTATCGCCTGGATGTCAATGGAGGTCGTCCCACGAACGACAAACGCCCCGGAGCGACGTGCTCCGGGGCGTTTCGTTGTCCAGCAACCACGCGGCCGACTACCAGCGATAGTGCGCGAACGCCTTGTTCGCTTCCGCCATGCGGTGCGTGTCTTCTTTCTTCTTGATGGCGTTACCTTCGCCCTTGCTGGCCGCCAGCACTTCGTTGGCCAGCTTCTCGTTCATGCTCTTCTCGTTGCGATCACGCGAGTAGCTGATGAGCCACCGCATGGCCAGCGCGGTGCGACGATCCTGACGCACTTCGACGGGCACCTGATAGGTGGCACCACCGACGCGACGGCTCTTCACTTCCACCACCGGCTTGAGATTGTTGAGCGCCTGCTTGAACACGGCCACACCGGGCTGTGCCGTCTTCGCTTCCACGATGTCCATCGCGCTGTAGAAGATGCCTTCGGCAGTGGACTTCTTGCCCTGAATCATCAGGACGTTGATGAACTTGGAAACGGTCTGGCTGTCGTAGCGCGCGTCAGGCAACACGCTGCGCTTTACTGCGCTTTTGCGGCGGCTCATTTCTTCTTGGCTCCTGCGGCGGCGGCGCCCTTCTTGGGACGCTTGGTGCCGTACTTGGAACGGCTCTGGTTACGTCCGTTCACGCCCGATGCGTCGAGCGTGCCGCGAACGATATGATAGCGCACACCCGGCAAGTCCTTCACACGACCACCACGCACGAGCACGATCGAGTGCTCCTGCAGGTTGTGGCCTTCGCCGGGGATGTACGCGGTGACCTCGAGCTGGTTCGTGAGACGAACACGCGCAACTTTGCGCAGCGCCGAGTTGGGCTTCTTGGGCGTCGTCGTGTAGACGCGCGTGCACACACCACGCTTGAACGGATTGCTTTTCAGCGCGGGCGCTTTGGACTTCTCCACCACGTCCTTTCGGGCGCGACGGACCAGCTGATTGATGGTTGGCATTCGCCTTGTGAGTGTTCGGGAACCTGCATCTACGTGAATCGCGCCGGCGATGTCTCCCTCTGCGTCAGTGACCCTGAACCAGCGGCACCACCTGCAACGCGGAGACACCAAAACGCCCGCCCCATACGAGTCCTGCACGCATGGTTTGACGGGCACTGCCAGTCGCGGCACGGAACAGAATCTAAGAATAGCCGGTTCCTGGGTCGCCGGTCAACCCGTCCCGTTGGCTGTTGATAGGGAATCGGTGATACGCGCTGCCACCGCAAACCGTTGCCAATTAACAGTTTGCGAATTTTTACGTCTAATGGGGTAACCGTTGGCGTCCTTGCCCGAGATGCCGACGCAACAATTGTGCGCCGAAAAGGGTCAAACCAGCATCACCCCGACCGAAAAACGGTAGTTTCGGTACACGATTCAAGACCAGCCGTCTGGCTGTCTGCCGTCTACCGTCTCCCGTCTCCCGTCTACAGTCTCCGCAACTCCCGTGTCGACCGATTTCCAATTCCGCCTCCAGCACGCCATCGACGCCAACTTCCTGATTGACCGGGAGTTGGGCGGCGGAGGCATGTCGCGCGTATTCGTGGCCACTGAGCGCGCGCTGCAGCGGCGGGTGGTCATCAAGGTGCTGCCGCCGGAGCTGGCCGCCGGTGTCAATGTCGACCGATTCCGTCGGGAGATCCAGCTGGCCGCGCAGTTGCAGCATCCGCACATCGTGCCGCTGCTGTCCACCGGCGACGAAGACGGGATCCTGTGGTTCTCCATGCCGTTCATCGAAGGGGAATCGCTGCGCGGCGCGCTCACCAAGGCCAAGCGCCTCCCGGCGCGCGATGTCGTGCGCATTTTGCACGATGTGGTCGATGCACTGGCCTATGCGCATGCGCGTGGCATTGTGCATCGCGACATCAAACCCGACAACATCCTCACGTCGGGCATGCACGCGCTGGTCACCGACTTCGGCGTCGCGAAGGCGCTCAGTGCCGCCATCCCCATGGCAGGTGGTACCAGTACGGGCATGGCCATCGGAACGCCCGCCTACATGGCGCCCGAACAGCTCGCAGCCGATCCGGCCGCCGATCATCGCGTCGACATCTACGCGGTGGGACTCCTGGCCTACGAGCTGCTCACTGGCCGGTCGCCGTTTGGCGGGTCGTCGCCGCAAGCCACCATGGCCGCGCAGCTCACTGAAACGCCCAAGCCGCCGCATCAGTTCGCCGACATTCCGGAAGGGTTGTCGGCGGTGATCATGCACTGTCTTGAAAAGGATGCCGCCAAGCGCCCACAGTCGGCGCAGGCGCTGTTGGCGGAACTCGAAGCGCTGCCCCCCATGTCCAGTGGCAGCAGCGTCGCTGCGCGTCCCGCATCACCGCGGTGGACCCGCGCGGCCGGTGTGCTCGCCGCCATCGTCGTGACCCTCGCCGTCGCGCAGCAGTTGCGGAAGCAGTCCGGCGGCACCACGCCACGAGCCAGCGCCGATTCGCTGTCGGCGCGGGACGCGGGACCGGGTGGAGACCGCGCGCCGTCGGCGCAGATTGACAGGAATGCCGCCGCCGTTTCGCCCGGCGTCAAACCGGAAACCGTGGTCGTCTATCGCAACAGCACGGACAGCGCGGCGGGGATTCAGGTGCCCGTGGTGATTTCGCGTGCCGAATCGTTGGCCATCACCGCCGCCGTGCGTCAGCGAATTGCCGATGCCGAAGCCGCGAAACTGGCGGCACGTCCGGCCCCGGCAGTGCCGGGTGCCGCGAAGGGCGTCACTACCGCGCCGCCGACGCGCGTCATCGTGAGTGCGGAAGGACCACTCACGCCGCTGGATCGTGAGCAACTGCTGATGGAGGTGGGCAAGATCTTCGCCGATTCGGTGGCCATCGCGTTCAAGCGCATGGATACCGCCATGGCGCAGGCCGCCCGGGTCTATCGCTTTGAAGCCACGCGCCCCACGGGACGCGGCGTCACGCCCATGCTGGCACCGCCCAGCGACGGGCGCACGCGCGTGGTCATCTCGAATTTCACCAACGCCACCGGCAAGCGGGAGAACTCGGCCATCGGACGCGACATCGCGCAGTTTCTGCGCGCCGGCCTCGCGTCCGACAAACTGGAAGTGGTGAACAACGAAACCACCGACCGCGCCTCACGTGGACTCGGCGACCCCACGTCGCTGGGCTGGGGCCTGCGCGCCGATTACGTGGTGAACGGCATGATCACGCTGCGTGCCGATTCCGTCGTGCTGATCACCATGTTCAACGATGTGCGCGATGGCCGCTATTCGCGCGTCTCGGAAACCGCCACGCTGGCCAACGATCCGAAGAAGGCGTTCGACGCATCCCTGGTGCATGTCAATGCGTGGATCGACAGTGCACGTGTGTTGCGGGCGAGACGTCCGCCGATGGGTCCAGGCGGCTCAAGATTCTAGTATCGGGATTCGTCAGACGGGAGACGGGAGACGGGAGACGACAGACGGGAGACATCCGGTGTGCTGGATGTTTCCCGTCGCGCGCAGTCTCCGGGAACGCTCGGCTTACGAATGGAATCGCGTTCTGCGACGCGATGCGAACAGCCCCAGACCGAATAAGCCGAGGGCGCTGAGAGCGATCGAGGAGGGCTCGGGGACTGTGGTTGTCATCGACGCGTAAATCCCGTAGCGACTCGGATCTGGACTCACGTTGTCCGGAGCGTAATCGTCGGGAATGGCGATGAAGAGAAAGCGCGACGACGTCGGGACCGTGATCGTCAGTCCGTCGAATGAAATGAAGAAGTCGTTCGAGACATCCGTCGGCTGATTGCCGTAAAAAGTCGGTTGGGTTTGGCAGGATCCGAACACATTTGCGGGAGGTGCAATCGCACCGACAACTCGATTCAGCTCGGTCGACGCCAGTAGAGTGGACGAGGTTGAGAACACCCCACAATAGACGGCATCATGATACGGGCTGCCGCTGCCCGCAACCTGCAGCACCCCTGTCGGTTTCAATGTTATGGTCCGGAGATAGCTCGACAACCCGAGATCAAGCACGAGCGGTGAACCAAGGACGCCATCGCCGCGAAGGTACATGCCAGTCGGGTTGACGGCAAAGAAGGTGGGTGTGCTGATGAGCTGTGCAGATAACCCTAAAGGCAACAGCGCAACAGCAGCACCACACGCGATTGACAGATACCGGCTTCGGTGAGTCATAGGAGTCTCGTGAACAGGAAAGGTTGGCGTTCGCGGGCCACAAGCCGACCTCGCTGTCGGGGCCAGGCGGTGACCAGCGCGGTGAGAACTTGGCCTCCTTCCGTCTCGCGACCGTCAACGACGCCATGGATTGCCGCATTGACGCGCACTTCACGACGAACGCCCAGAGAGTCACTGGTGTCCGATGTGCACTGAACAAGGCAGTTCCTTCGGAGAAAACTCTGCCACCATCCCGCATATGCGCAAAACGGGAGACATCCAGCGCCCCGGATGTCTCCCGTCTTCCCTTCTCCCGTCTCCCGTCTTCACACCACCGAAACCGTCCTACTCGACGTCTCCCATCGTAAACGGCACCGGCTCCGCAAACGCACTCGGCAACAGCGCTTCGAAGTTCGGCTCGATGGCTTCCGGGATCGGCTCCGGCTCGGGCAGGGCATCCGACTCGACATCCACTTCCTGATACCGGTACATACCCGTACCGGCCGGGATGAGATGGCCGATGATGATGTTTTCCTTGAGACCCATCAGGTTGTCGCGCGAACCGCGAATGGCGGCATCGGTGAGTACCCGCGTGGTTTCCTGGAACGACGCCGCCGACACGAATGACTGCGTGGTCAGCGAGGCCTTGGTGATGCCCAGCAGCAACGGCTCTGACGTCGCCGGTTGCAGCTTCTTCTTCTTGGCCTCGTCGTTCTCCTTCCGGAACTCGGCGCGATCGACATGCTCACCCTCAAGCATCTCGGTGTCGCCCGATTCCACGATGCGCACCTTCTGCAGCATCTGCTTCACGATCACGCCAATGTGCTTGTCGTTGATCTTCACGCCCTGCAGGCGATACACCTCCTGCACTTCGTTCAGCAGATACTCCTGCACCGCGCGCGGTCCCTTGATGCGCAGAATGTCGTGCGGATTGACCGGGCCTTCCGAAATACGATCGCCGGCGTGCACACGGTCACCTTCATGCACCCGCAAGTGCTTGCCGGACGGCACTTCGTACACTTGCTCCGGCATCGTCTCGTCGAGCACCCACTGCCCGCCCACGATGGACGCCGGGCGCACGAACACTTCGCGCTTGCCGCGCTTGATCTCGCCGAACCGCACGAACCCGTCGATCTCGGAAATGGTGGCCGGATCCTTCGGACGACGCGCCTCGAACAGTTCGGCCACACGCGGCAGACCGCCGGTGATATCGCGGGTTTTGTAGGCTTCACGGCTGACCTTGGCCAGCGTGGTACCGGCCGTGATCTCGTGGCCGTCTTCAATCGTGATAATGGCGCCGATGGGCAGGATGAAGTCGCGCACGCGCTTCTCCTTGCCCGCCTTGTTCTGCCAGATCTCGATGTGCGGATGGAGCTTCTTTTCGCGGTCTTCGATCACGACCCGCTGACGCAAACCGGTCAGTTCGTCGAGTTCTTCAGACAACGATTCGTCTTCGACCAGGTCCACGAACCGAATCGTGCCCTCGACGTCGGCGATAATCGGATTCGTATACGGGTCCCAGGAGAACAGGCGCGGGTCGCGACGGTCTTCGTCGCGCACCAGCTTGCCCCCGTTGGCCACCAGCATCGTCGCACCAAGGGGCACCTGCACACGGGCCAGCACGTGTCCATCCTTGGCCGACTTGATGTTCACGTCGCCTTCATACGAGGTGACGATGCTCTCGCCTTCCTTGTTGATGACGTACACGAGACGATCGCCATACTCGACGATGTCACCATCGTACTTCACGCGCTTGGTGGTCTGCTCGGCGATACGCGACGCCGTGCCGCCCACGTGGAATGTGCGGAGCGTCAGCTGCGTACCCGGCTCGCCGATGGACTGCGCCGCGATGATACCCACGGCCTCGCCCAGGTCGACCATCTGCATGGTGGCCAGGTTGCGGCCGTAGCACATGCGGCAGAGTCCGCGCTTGGCCTCACACGTGAGCACCGACCGGATCTTCACCGATTCGATACCCGCGTCTTCGATCAGCTGCGCCGTCTCTTCGGAAATCAGCGTGCCGGCTTCCGCCAACATCTTCGGACGACCCGCCTCGTCGCGTTCCATGGGATCGAGGATATCCTCGGCCGCCACGTTACCAACCAGACGTTCCGCCAACGGCTCGATCACGTCTTCGCCTTCCTTCAGCGCCGCGGTATCGAGACCGAGGATGGTGCCGCAATCCTCTTCCTGAATGGTCATGTCCTGCGCGACGTCCACCAGACGACGCGTGAGATACCCGGCGTCGGCCGTCTTGAGCGCCGTGTCTGCCAGACCCTTACGGGCGCCGTGCGTGGACGAGAAGTATTCCAGCACCGACAGGCCTTCGCGGAAATTGGACTTGATCGGGTTTTCGATGATTTCACCGATACCACCGGTGAGTTTCTTCTGCGGCTTGGCCATGAGGCCGCGCATGCCCGCCAGCTGCCGAATCTGGTCGCGTGAACCACGGGAACCGGAATCGAACATCATGAACACGGGATTGAAGCCGCCCTGCGATTCGCGCATGGTCTTCACCATGGCGTCGGCGACGTCCGTGTTGGCGTGCGTCCACGTGTCGATGACTTTGTTGTAGCGCTCACCGTTCGTGATGTTACCGGTCGCGTAGGCGCGCTGGAAACGCTCCACACGCTCGGATGCATCCTGCAACAGCGTTTCTTTTTCCTTCGGAATGTGCAGGTCTTCGATGCCGATGGAGACGCCGCCGCGGGTGGCATTGCGGAAGCCGAATTCCTTCAGGCGATCGAGCAGGGCCACGGTTTCCGCGAGGCCCGCATTGCGGTAGCTCTGGAACACCAGCTCGCCGAGCGCCTTCTTCTTCATGTCCTTGTTGAGGAACGGCAGCACCTTCGGCACGATCATGTCGAACAGCACACGACCTGTGGTGGTAACGACCCATTGCGGCTTGTCGCCGCGCCGGTCAAGCCACCGGATGGCGCTCTGGTATCCCGTGCGTCCGTTGGCAATGGCCAGGTCCACTTCTGCCGAGTCGGTGAACGCCGGCAACGTGCGGGCCTTGGCCTCATCCTTGAGATACGCCTCGAAGCCCACCGGCGCCTTGGTGGCCACGTAGCATCCCAGCACGATGTCCTGGCTGGGCTCCGCCACCGGACGACCGTCCGACGGCTTGAGGATGTTGTTGGACGACAGCATCAGCACGCGCGCTTCAATCTGCGCTTCAAACGACAACGGCACGTGCACCGCCATCTGGTCACCGTCGAAGTCGGCGTTGAACGCCGCGCACACGAGCGGGTGAATACGAATGGCCTTGCCTTCAACGAGCACGGGCTCGAACGCCTGAATGCCCAGTCGATGCAACGTGGGTGCGCGGTTGAGGAGCACCGGATGATCCTTGATGATGCCTTCCAGCACCTCGTAGACCATGGCGTTCTCGCGCTCCACGATCTTCTTGGCGCGCTTCACCGTTTCCGCTTCACCGCTCTCCACCAGCTTGTGAATGATGAACGGCTTGAACAGCTCCAGCGCCATCATCTTGGGCAGGCCGCACTGGTGCAGCTTGAGCTCCGGACCCACCACGATGACCGAACGGCCCGAGTAGTCCACGCGCTTGCCCAGCAGGTTCTGACGGAACCGGCCCTGCTTGCCCTTGAGCATGTCGGACAGCGACTTGAGCGGACGCTTGCCACGGCCACGAATGGCCTTGGAGCGACGCCCGTTGTCGAACAGCGCGTCCACCGCTTCCTGCAGCATGCGCTTTTCGTTGCGCAGGATGACTTCCGGCGCGCGATGCGAGATGAGCTTGGTGAGACGGTTGTTGCGATTGATGACGCGACGATACAGGTCGTTCAGATCGGACGTCGCAAAGCGACCGCCGTCCAGCGGCACCAGCGGCCGCAGGTCGGGCGGGATCACGGGGATCACGTCGAGGATCATCCACTCCGGACGGTTGCGGATTTCGCCGCCCTCGCCGCTGGTGCGGAACGCATCGACAATCTTGAGACGCTTGAGCATCTGTTTCTTGCGATGCTGTGACGTCTCACCCACGACGGACGCGCGCAGTTCGTCGGCCACCTTGTCGACGTCCAGTCGCTTGAGCAGTTCACGCACGGCCGGCGCGCCGATGTCGCACTGGAACGCCACATCGCCCTCGGCCTTCGCCCGCTGGCGCAGGTCGAGATACTCGTCCTCGTCCAGCAGCTGGCGCTCGCGCACATCCTGCGAGCCCGGATCGATGACGATGTAGTTGCTGTAGTAGATGACCTTTTCGAGGTCACGCAGCGTGACATCAAGCAGGTTGCCCATCGGGCTGGGCAGCGTCTTGAAGAACCAGATGTGCGCCACCGGCACGGCCAGTTCGATATGGCCCATGCGCTCGCGCCGCACCTTGCTGAGCGTCACTTCCACGCCGCAGCGATCGCAGATCACGCCGCGATAGCGGATGCGCTTGTACTTGCCGCAATGGCATTCCCAGTCCTTGACCGGACCGAAGATGCGCTCGCAGAACAACCCGTCCTTTTCCGGCTTGAACGAGCGGTAGTTGATGGTTTCGGGCTTGGTGACTTCGCCCCACGACCACCAGGTGCGCAGGCCGGCCATCTCCAGCCGCTCGCGCTCCTTGGGGTCTTTCGGTCCGCGGATCTCCTCGGGAGAGGCGATACGCACGGACATGTAGTCGAACGCTGACGCGCGAGCTTCACGCGAGCTGCGGAAATCGATCATGTCTTATTCCTCGCCGCTGTTGTTGCCGCCATCCAGGATGTCGACGCCGTTTCCATCCGTGGAACCGAGCGTGACCTTGATGCCCAGCGCCTGCAGTTCCTTGACGAGCACGTTGAACGACTCCGGGATTCCGGGTTCGGGCAGGTTCTGCCCCTTTACGATCGCCTCGTAGACACGGCTTCGGCCGTTCACGTCATCGGACTTGACCGTCAGGATTTCCTGCAAGGTGTGCGCGGCGCCATACGCCTCCAGCGCCCACACTTCCATTTCTCCGAAACGCTGACCGCCGAACTGCGCCTTGCCGGCCAGCGGCTGTTGCGTGACCAACGAGTACGGTCCGATGGAGCGCGCGTGAATCTTGTCGTCGACCAGGTGAGACAGCTTCAGGATGTAGATCTCACCAACCGTGACCGGCGCCTGGAACGTTTCGCCCGTGCGTCCGTCGCGCAGTTGCACTTTGCCCGAGGGCGTCAGTCCGGCCAGTCGGATCAGCTCCGAACTCGCCGCTTCGACATCGCTCTCGCTCTTCGCACCCAGCATCGCGGCCAACGCCGGCTGCCCGATGCGCTGCAGCGTTTCCGCCGGGCTCATCGCCGCTTCCGCCTCGAGAATCGCGATGGCCGACGAACGGTCGCCCGGCAATTCGCTTTCGTTGTCGCGATGCATGCCCAGCACGGCATTGACCGCCGCAATCTCCCGCTCGGCCAGCGTCTTGGCCGACTGCGTGAGGAAGTCGCGCGTGCGGTTGTACAGCGCCTTCGTTTCCGCCGACATGTTGCGCCCACCCAAGTCGTTCAGGGTGGCGTGATGCAGCAGCTCGACCTTGTCCGGCAAGCGGCGATCGGGCTTCACATCGGACAGCAGATGACGCACATCCTGCGGCGTGGCGTCGGAGGACCCGTCACCCAACGACAGCGTTTCGCGCGCCCAGCGCACACCGGCCAGCTTCATCAGCAAACCGATTTCGCGTTCGTTCGCGCCCTCGAACACGGGCGTCTTGGCGTAGAAGTTGAGCAGTCGCGCGGCCCACCCAAGGTGCGTCTCGAGAATCTGCCCGACATTCATACGCGACGGCACGCCCAGCGGGTTGAGCACGATGTCCACCGGACGACCGTCCGGCATGAACGGCATGTCTTCCTCAGGCACGATGCGCGCCACGATACCCTTGTTACCGTGACGACCGGCCATCTTGTCACCGACCGAAATCTTGCGCTTCTCGGCCAGATACACCTTCACCAACTGGATCACGCCCGGCGGCAACTCATCGGGCTGCAGAATGCGGTCGATACGCTCTTCCGCGCGCTCCTCAATGCGGGCTTTCTCTTCGTTGCCAGCATCGATGATTTCGCGCACACGATCGTTGGCCTTCTTGCTTTCGACGCGGAACGTCTTGAGATCAAGCGTGGCAAACCGCACCGTGGACAGCAGCTCCTTCGTGAGCGTCGTGCCCGCGGCGATCGCCTCTTCCACCGTGCCGGCCCGAAGCGCCAGCGCGACCTTTTCCCCTTCCAGCAGCGCCGCCAGTTCGATGTCGCGCACTTCGTTGACGCGGATTTTTTCCTCGCCTTCGAGACGCCGCACATCACCGATGCGCTCACCGCGGTCCTTTTCGACGACCTGGTCTTCCACGCGTGAGAAGATCTTCACGTCGATGACCACGCCTTCCATGCCCGGCGACACCTTGAGCGACGAGTCCTTCACGTCCTTGGCCTTTTCGCCGAAGATGGCCGTGAGGAGCTTTTCTTCCGGCGACAGTTCGGTCTCACCCTTCGGCGTGATCTTGCCGACGAGAATGTCGCCCGGCTTCACATGCGCGCCGATGCGCACGATGCCACGCTCGTCGAGGTCGGTCAGCGACTCCTCGGCGACGTTCGGAATTTCGCGCGTGATTTCTTCCTGCCCGCGCTTCGTGTCGCGCACGTGCAGTTCGAGCTCCTGGATGTGAATCGACGAGAATACGTCGAATTTCACCAGGCGCTCGGAGAGCACGATGGCGTCTTCGAAGTTGTGCCCGTACCACGGCATGAACGCCACACGGACATTCGCGCCCAGCGCGAGCTGCCCCATTTCCGTGGCGGCGCCGTCGGCCAGCACTTCACCCTTGTTCACCTGCTGGCCCATGCGGACGAGCGGGCGCTGGTTGATGGCCGTGTCCTGATTGGTGCGCCAGTATTTCTTGAGCTTGTAGCGATCAAGCTGGCCGAGTCGCGCCAGCGGACGGTCGCCCGCCACCGGCGTGCCGATGAGGCCCGCGTCGACGATGATCTCGTCGGCGGTCACACTGGTCACGATACCGGCCCGGCGCGCGATGATCACCGCGCCCGAGTCGACGGCCACCGTGGCTTCGAGTCCCGTCCCCACCAGCGGTGTGCGCGGGTTGAGCAGCGGAACGGCCTGCCGTTGCATGTTCGAGCCCATGAGCGCGCGATTGGCGTCATCGTGCTCGAGGAACGGAATGAGCGCGGCGGCGATGGAGACCAGCTGCTCCGGCGCCACGTCCATGTAGTCGATGTTCGACGGCGGCTCGAGGGGCAAATCGCCGCGCTTACGCGCCAGCACCAGCTCGTCGACGAACGTGCCATCGGCGTTGAGCTTGGAATTCGCCTGCGCGATGATCGCGTCCTCTTCCCGGTTGGCATCGAGCCACACGAGTTCGCCCGTCAACCGTCCTTCCTTCACCACACGATACGGCGTCTCGATGAAGCCGAGATCGTTCACGCGGGCAAAGCAGGCGAGCGACGTGATCAGGCCGATGTTCGGACCTTCCGGCGTTTCGATGGGGCACATGCGCCCGTACTGCGAATAGTGCACGTCACGGACTTCGAAGCCGGCACGCTCACGCGTGAGGCCGCCCGGTCCAAGCGCCGACAAGCGACGCTTGTGCGTCAACTCGGCCAGCGGATTGGTCTGGTCCATGAACTGCGACAGCTGCGATGATCCGAAGAACGCCTGGATCACGGCCGAGACCGTGCGCGCGTTGACGAGATCGTCCAGCGAGATTTTTTCCGGATCGGTGTTGATCGACATGCGCTCCTTGACCAGTCGCGCCATGCGCGACAGACCCACGGAGAACTGATTGGCAATCAACTCACCCACCGACCGGATGCGACGGTTGCCCAGCTGGTCGATATCGTCCACGTCGCCGCGGCCTTCATGCAACTCGACCAGCTGACGCATGATTTCCACGAAGTCTTCCTTCGTGAGCACCGTGGTCGACATCGAGGTGTTGAGGCGCAGGCGCTGGTTGATCTTGTACCGACCCACGCGACCGAGGTCGTAGCGCTTGGGCGAGAAGAACAGCCGCTCGAGCGCCTGCTTCGCGGTTTCGCGATTGGGCGCGTCACCCGGACGGAGCAGCGCGTAGATCTGCTTGAGCGCCTCTTCCTCGTGCTTGGTCGGATCCTTGGCCAGCGTGTTCTTGATCAGCGTGGACTCGGCACGTCCCGAGGCCACGAACACGTGCACCTTGGTGATGTCGGCCTTGCGGATCTTCTTGATCGCGCCGTCGGTGAGCACCGTGCCCTTCTCGACGACTTCCTCGCCGGTTTCCGGGTCGATCACGTCGCGCGCCAGCGTGCGGCGCACATCGCGTTCACCGCGATCGATGGCATCCTGCTCGTCGCGGAGATCGATCTGGGTGTACGACGCGAACACCTTCACCGTGTCGATGCCCTGACGCACCAGGCGATTGAGCACCTCGTCGGTCAGCTCATCGCCTTCGCGCACCAGCAACGACGCTTCGGCGCGCTCACGCTCCAGCTTGGCCTTCTTGGTCTTGGGCTTCGGCGCGTCGGACGCGGTGACTTCACCCTCGAGCGTGACGTCTTCGGCGATAATCGCGCCGAGGATTTCCCGCTGCTCGTTGCGCGTCTCGCGCTTCATGGTGAGATCGAGTTCGCGCTCGGCGAAGAACAGGCGCAGGATATCGCGGTTCTCGCCGTAGCCGAACGCGCGCAACAGCGCCGTGGCCGGGAACTTCTTCTTCTTGTCGATGTGGACGTAGATCACGTCGTGGATGTCCACGGTGAACTCGACCCACGATCCGCGGAACGGGATGATCCGCGAGGACAGCAGGCGCTGTCCGTTGGGGTGTGTCGACTCCTCGAACACCACACCGGGTGAGCGGTGCAGCTGGGAGACGATGACGCGCTCGGCGCCATTGATGACGAAGGTGCCCAGCTCGGTGAGCAGCGGCAGCTCGCCCAGATAGACTTCCTTCTCGATGATGTTCCGGGGACGTTTGCCGTCGCCGGTATCCTCAAAGATGACCAGTTGGAGCGTGGCCTTGAGCGGCGCCGAGTACGTCATGTCGCGCTCGATGCACTCGGCGACCGTGTACTTGGGCTCTCCCAGGCTGTACCGGACGAACTCGAGCGAGAAATTCTCGTGGACGTCCGTAATGGGGAACAGGTCCTTGAAGACGCGCTCGAGGCCGACGTCTTCGCGCTCCTGCGAGGCGGCATCCAGTTGCAGCAGCGACTCAAAAGCGCGCGTCTGGATGTCGAGGAGATGGGGCATATCCATGCCCGTCTCGAGCTTCGCAAACGAGATCTGGTTCATCATGTCCTTGTTACCGCGTGCGGGGTGCGCCGACTCTGAGACTGCGGGAGGCGCAAAGCGCTTCGTCCCCGACGAGGCCGGTCGTGAAATTCACGACCGGCGTCCCCGGGGCGAAGCGATATAACGACGAGACTGCGTGACTACGGCGAACGGCCGTATGCCTTACTTGACTTCGACGACAGCGCCTTCGGCTTCCAGCTTGGCCTTGAGCGTCGCCGCTTCGTCCTTGGACACGTTTTCCTTCACGGCCTTCGGCGCGCCGTCCACGAGGTCCTTGGCTTCCTTCAAGCCGAGGCCCGTGATTTCACGGACGACCTTGATGACCTGGATCTTCTTCCCGCCGGCTTCCTTGAGCACGACCGTGAATTCGGTCTGCTCTTCCGCCGCCGCCGCCGGGGCCGCGCCGCCGCCGCCGCCGCCAGCCGCAACGGCCGCGATGGTGACGTTGAACTTCGTCTTGAACGTTTCGATCAGGTCCGCCAACTCGATGACGCTCATCGCGCCGATCGCGTCGATGATTTCGTCCTTGCTCAGGGCAGTGTTAGCCATGGTGATACTCTCTCCGTATTGATCCCAGGGGTCCTGGGGCGTGTGATCAGGCAGACGCCTGGGGAACTCAGTTAGAGCCTTCGAGCTGCGCCTTACGGGCGTCGAGGGCGAGGGCGAACATCATCGGGATGCTGTTGAGGTAGCCGGCGAAGATCGAGAGCGCCTCATCACGCGTCGGAAGCGTGGCCAACTTCTTGACCATCGCCTCGTCCACCGCATTGCCCTCGTAGACACCGCCCTTCACCGACGGCCGCTGATCGTTCTCCTTGGCAAAATCGGAGAGGACCTTGGCCGCGGTGATGGCATCCTTGGCCACCACCACTCCCGTCGGACCCTTCAAACGCTGGGACACCATGCCGCTTTCGTTCACGGCGCGGAGGGCCAGCGTGTTCTTGATCACGACGTACTCGACACCGGCCTTCTTCAGGCGGCGGCGCAGCTCCGTCATGCGCTTCACGTTCAACCCCGTGAAGTCGGTGTAGTACACCGCGCTGGCCGTGCCGAGCTTCTCGCGAAGCCCGTCGACGAGCACTTGCTTATCGCTCTTTTTTGCCTTGGGTTTTGCTTTCATGGATGCGTCGCCTCTTACCGGTACGGCGTGGTGTCGATGGTGACGCCGGGTCCCATGGTGCTGGAGATCGCGACGTTGCGGATATACACGCCCTTGGCCGCAGGCGGCTTGGCGCGCACGATGGTGTCCATCAAGGCCGAGAAGTTCAACTCGAGGGCTTCGGGCGCGAACGACACCTTGCCGATGGGGGCATGCACGTTGCCTCCCTTGTCGACGCGGAACTCGATCTTGCCACCCTTGGACTCGCGCACGGCTTTCGCCACGTCGAACGTGACGGTGCCGGCCTTCGGATTCGGCATCAAGCCGCGCGGACCGAGCACCCGGCCCAACTGGCCGAGTTGTCCCATCTGGTCCGGCGTGGCAATCAGCACGTCGAAGTCGAGCCACCCTTCCTTGATCTTGGCGAGGAATTCGGTGCCGACAAAATCCGCGCCGGCATCCTGGGCTTCCTGCGCCTTGGGGCCGGTGGCGATCACCAGCACGCGCATCGTCTTGCCCGTCCCTGACGGCAATACGACGGTGCCACGGACCACCTGATCGGCGTGACGGGGATCGACACCCAGACGAATCGCGACTTCAACGGTCTCGTCGAATTTCGCAAAGCTCATCTGCTTGACCAGCGCGATCGCCTTCTTCGCCTCGTACGGCACTCCCACCTGGCGGCGCTCACTCGCGCCACGGTACTTCTTTCCGTTCGTCTGCATAATCAGTCCTTCACCGTGATGCCCATCGAACGCGCCGCACCGGCCATCATCGCGATGGCACTGTCGACGGAATCGCAGTTGAGATCGGGCATCTTGAGCTCGGCGATCTTCTTGAGCTGCGCGCGGGAAATCGTTCCCACCTTCACCTTGTTCGGCTGACCCGACCCCTTTTCGACGCCCACTTCCTTCTTGATGAGCTCCGCCGCCGGCGGAGTCTTCAGGATGAACGTGAACGACTTGTCTCCGTAGATCGTGACTTCGACCGGGATGATCATATCACCACCCTGCGTCCGAGCGTTGAACTCTTTGCAGAATGCCATGATGTTGATTCCCTGGGGGCCGAGAGCCGTACCCACGGGCGGCGCCGGGTTCGCCTTGCCGCTTGGAATCTGCAGCTTGACGAATCCAGTGACCTTCTTTGCCATGCGTGATCCTCATCGCAAGTTCCGCGTCCGGACAGTCCGAGTGCGGTCGTGCTACCACGGAAATCTTTTGCGTCGCTGTGGTAGGCGACGGTACTGTGTACCGGGTACTTAGTACTTAGTACTTGGTACTTGGTACTTGGTACTTGGTACTTGGTACTTGGTACTGAGTCCTCAGTACCCTCTCAACTGCAGGTAGTCGAGCTCAACACTCGTCGGGCGGCCAAACAAACTGACCGAGACGCGCACCTTGCCCTTGTCCGGCAGTACTTCCTCGACCGTGCCGTTGAAATCGGCGAACGGGCCCTCGGTAATCGCCACCGGCTGACCGATCAGGAATGGAATCTCTTCCTTCACCGGGGCCTCGTCGGTCGCGTCGATCACGCCGAGCAGACGACGGACTTCGTCGTCACGCAGGGGCATCGGATCCTTGTCCTTGCCGACGAACTTGATCACACCCTGGATGGCGTTGATCTCGTGCAAGGTGTCCTGACTGGCCACCATTTCCACGAGGACGTATCCGGGGAAGATCTTCCGTTCGACGGTGACCTTCTTGCCGTTCTTGATTTCCACCACTTCCTGCGTAGGCACGAGCGCCTGACGAATCAGGCGATTTTCGGGCGTCGCCGTATCCATGTCGATTTTTCGCTGGATCAGGCGCTGCACCTTGTTCTCATGCCCAGACGTGGTCTGGATCGCGTACCACCGGTGTTCAAGCATCGTCTGGCGCGGGCTCAGCGGCTCATCAACATCGACGGCAACTTCACCAGCAGCGCCTGCAATGCCACGTCAAGCAGCGCAATCACGGCACCGAGGATCAGCACGAACACGATGATCTGGATCGTCGCCTGCTGCAGCTGCGGGCGATCGGGCCAGGTCACCTTCTTCATTTCGGCGATCACGTCGTGGTAGAACGCGACCAGCCGCGTGCCAAGCCCTGGACGGGCCACTTCCACCGGTGCGCTCATGACTACTTCGTTTCCTTATGCAGCTGATGCGCGTTACAACGTGGGCAGTACTTCTTCCACTCCACGCGCTCCGGATGCAGGCGCTTGTTCTTCATCGTGAAGTAGTTGCGGTTCTTACACTCGGTGCATCCGAGGATGATTTTCTCGCGCGCCATATTCCTGGACCCCTTGCGGCAGCTCTGTCATCTGTAATCGTCTCTCGCGGGCGCCGCTCGCGTTCGCAAAGCGCGCTCCATCGGGAGGCATCCCCCGGAGGGGATCTCCCCAGCCACTCCTGTACACTGCTGCGGACCGAACGGCCAAACCCCCGGACGCTCCCAACCCGCCGCGCTATGGAACGTCAGCGGGCATCGAGGAACAGCGGAGGGAGGGCACCGGCAACAGCGGCATAAGGCGCAGTGGGGTGAGCCTTAGAACGTAGCTAGCCCATGATGGGCACGCAACCCACGGTCCGGGGCGAAGATAGCGCTGTGTTCGCCACCGAACATATGCCGAAAAGGCCGACGTCCTGGGCCGCACTCAGGGCCGACCGCCAGGGCTACCACGGAAAAAGGGCGACCCCGTTGGCACGGAGCCGCCCTCTCGCCTTCCCAGAGCTCACAACCGGGATCGAACCGGTGACCTCATCCTTACCAAGGATGTGCTCTACCGACTGAGCTATGTGAGCGACCTTCGACTGCACCTGCACCTGCACCTGCCCAGAGCGGGAGACGGGACTCGAACCCGCGACATCAAGCTTGGAAGGCTAGCGCTCTACCAACTGAGCTACTCCCGCATACACCCACGCCAACCCGATGCGACCGCGACCACGCTACACCTGCTGGACGAACAGTGGTGGGGGAAGGATTCGAACCTTCGAAGGCTTGCGCCGTCAGATTTACAGTCTGATCTCGTTGGCCACTTGAGTACCCCACCCGAGGGCGTTCGGAGCCATCAAACCGGGCGTCCGCCGGTCGGAAGAGCTGACGGTCGGGATTGAACCGACGACCTGCTGATTACAAATCAGCTGCTCTACCAACTGAGCTACGTCAGCATGTTGCCATGGCACCGCAGCCCGGACACCGAGCCGACCTGCCCCGGACAAGACGAGCAGAATACTCAGACCGGCAGGGAGGGTCAACCCAAGCAGGCCACGCCGATTGCCGGTCGTAAGCCTACAGCTTCCTCCAGCGCGTCCCGTTCGCCGAATCCTCGATCAGGATACCACGGGCCAACAGCTCGGCCCGGATGGCGTCGGCGGCCGCGAAATCGCCCCGCCCACGCGCCGCCTTCCGCGCCTGCAGCCGTTCCTCCACCCAGTGCTCAAGATCCTCCGGGACCTCCTGCTCAGGGACAAGATCGAGGACGGCGTCCATCAACCGGAAGGCCGCCCGTGCCCGCTCGAGTGCGGCGGCATCCGATCCACCAATGTCCAACTCGCGGTTGGCATCGGTAATGAAGGTGAACAGCGCCGCCATCGCGCGCGGCGCGTTCAGGTCGTCGTACAGTGCCTCAATAAATGTCCGCTCCGCGTGTGTCGCCGCATCGGCCAGCGCCGCCGTCCCGCCCGTGGCCGACGCCAACCGCTCCGCAAACGTGCCGATGCGCCGCACCGCCGTGCGCGACTGATCGAAGGACTCCTCACCCAGATTGAGTTGCTGGCGGTAGTGGGCGCTGAACACAAAGTGCCGATACACGGTGCCGGAAATATCCTGCCGCCGCATCTCCTGCACGTTGGTCACGTTGCCCACGCGCTTGGCCATCTTCGTGCCGTCGGTGAGCAGGAACTCGCCATGGCACCAGCACCGCGCAAACGTTTTTCCCGTGGCCGCTTCCGACTGCGCGATCTCGTCCTCATGGTGCGGGAAGATCAGATCGATGCCGCCCGCATGCAGATCGAACGTCTCACCCAGATACTTCATGGCCATCGCGGAGCATTCCAGGTGCCACCCCGGACGTCCGCGTCCCCACGGGGAATCCCAGGCGGCTCCCGTGGCTTCGTCTTCCGGCTTGGCCGCCTTCCAGAGCGCGAAATCCTGCGCGTTCTCCTTGGCATACTCGTCCTGCGCGACACGCGCACCCGTGCGCAATTCCCGCTTGTCCAGCTGCGACAACTTGCCATAGTCGGCAAAA
Organism: Gemmatimonadaceae bacterium; assembly: GCA_016720905.1. Taxonomy (NCBI): domain Bacteria; kingdom Pseudomonadati; phylum Gemmatimonadota; class Gemmatimonadia; order Gemmatimonadales; family Gemmatimonadaceae; species Gemmatimonadaceae bacterium. Next base: position 190,707 of record JADKJT010000007.1, read on the forward strand.
CGATCGATGGCGAAATACACGGATCCGTCATCGGCGATGTACGCCACGTGGTTGGCCACCAGACGCTCCACCAACGCGATCATCTCGGGGATGTGCGTGGTGGCCTCAGGATAGCGTTCCGCATCTTCAATACGCAGATACCGACGATCCTCATGAAACATCACCGTGTACGGCGCGGTGATCTGCGTGATCGTCTTGCCTTCCTTGGCCGCCTTGTTGATGATCTTGTCGTCCACATCCGTCAGGTTCATCACCTGCTCAACCTGCCAACCGGCAAGTCGAATCACACGCCGCAGCAGATCCTCAAACAGGAACGTGCGAAAGTTGCCCAGGTGCGCCGGGTTGTAGACGGTGGGTCCGCACGTGTACATGCGCACCGTCTGACCATCGGCGGGTGCGAACGGCTCAACGCGGCGCGTGAGCGTGTTGTACAGGCGGAACTCGGGCATGGTGGCAGCAGGTAAGCGACAGAACCGTCAGGAGTCCTTCGGGGAATCCTCAAAATGCGGACTGTGCTGAATGTAGGGGGTCAGACGATCCCGTGGGGGGGCTGACGACACGCGATGGCGTGGGCTCTGATGATGCCGGTGGGCACCCACTATGCGGCCGGCCGCGAGCGTCAGTACGCGGACCATGCCGGACTCGACACCATATCCGTGGAGCGCCGCCACCCCCTCGTGCACCGCATCCACGTGTGGGTCGGGCAACCGAGCGCCGGAGTGCGGCGGGTGTCCCCGGGCGTGGCCCGACGGTGACACGTAGACCAGCACGCTGCCCCCGCGGGCGCGCAGCGATTCCACCCAGGCGCGCCACGTGGACGGATCGCCGGTCCTGGTGCGCCAGAGTTTCGGAGACGGCGATACCATTGACGTGCGAGGCCGCACGCGAAACACGTACACCACCGGTGCCGGTGCGATGTCGATTGGCGCCGTGATGCCTACGGATGGAGACCACGCGTTGGTGATCGCGCGAAATGCCTCGTGACTGATGCTGCCCCGACGAATCTGCACCCCGTGGGCCGCAACACGGAGGCCAGACAGGCGTCGGCGGGTTCCGGCCAGCGTCTCCAACAACGAGACGGCGCCACTGGCGACTCCGCCCTGCAGCACGACCAGCTCACCGGCCCGCACATCGAGCGACACACCATCCAGTGTGCGGACCGCGAATACGGTCTGACCATACCCGGCGCGGATTTCTTCGTGCAGGTCGCGCACGGACAACAGCACGGGCGGGGACTGCGGGTGGGGCTGCTTGAGTGGGTTCGACATGCCGGTGACGATAGTGCGGCTGGCGGCCAGCATCGTCACCGAAATGATGCGTCGGGGATCAGTGTGTTGCGGCATTGGCTACTTGTTGCCTGACGATCCTCACTGAAAATGAACCGCCAAGTTCGCGAAGGACGCGAAGGACGATGGATCCGACTTGGCGAGCTTTGCGAACTTCGCGGTTCAATCAGTCCGACGTCGATGAAACTCCGCAATCGCATTCGCAATCGGCGCCGGATCGTACCGCACCGGATCCGTCGTCGGCAACCCGGTCTCCGCACGCACACGCGCAACCACCGCCCGCGCCGCATCCTCCGTCAAATCAAACGTGTTCAGCGCAATCGCAATCACGGGTGACGGTCGCACAAATTCCATCGCCGCCTCGTACAGCCGGATGAAGTCAACCAGCGGGGGAATCACCAGCCACGGATTGCCATTCACCGTGGTACGCGATGGTTGTGCGCACAACACCATCGCGTGCGGCATCGATCCATGCATGAGCCCCAGCGTGACACCCGAATACGCGGGATGGATAAGCGACCCCTGCCCTTCCACCAACACAATGTCGGCGTCCGCGGCCGCCTCCACCGTCAATCGTTCGGCGGCGCCGGCAATGAAGTCCGCCACCACGGCATCCACCGCAATCCCGCGCCCTTCCACCAGAATGCCCGTCTGTCCGGTCGCACCGAAGTTCACCCGGTGCCCCAGTTGCCGCACCGCATCACGCACCTGGAGCTGCGCGGTCATCTTGCCGATGTTGCAGTCGGTGCCCACCGTAAGCACGATAGTCGCGCGTGAATCGCGAAGCACACCATATGCGATGTCCAGATCGGACGGTGCGCGACGGAGGTCGTGAATGGTCGCACCAGACACCGAGGCCAGCGCCGCAAACTCCGCGTCGTCGCCCAGCATGGTGTGCAACCCACTCCACACATCGTGACCGGCGCGCAATGCCTCACAGACAATGGCGCGCCAGGCGGCGGGGAATTGTCCACCCGCCGGTGCGATCCCAATGAGCAGCGCGTTGGGCCCGTGCGGCAACGCGTCCGCAAACGACGCCACCACCGGAATGTTGCCGCCAAATCCCAACACCTGCTGCGCCGTCTGTCCAACGCGTGTGCTGTCGAGAACCGCCACCACGTCCGATGGGGCGTAGCGAATGCACGCGTTGGCGGTTTTCGACGACTGCGGGCCGAAGCTGCCCTCGGCCAGAATGAGAAAGCGCCGCGTCACGACCTCGGCTTCGGCTCCCGCAGTCCTTCAATCTCGGCGATGAGGTCGGCTTCGGCCGTCTTCACCACTTCGCCCGCCGCCAACTGCGCGGCTGGCGCCACTGGGGCGGCGGGTGCCGCTTCCACCGTACCGGCGGCCAACTGCCTGGCCACCGTTGGAGCACCGGCGGAGAGCATGCCCATGCGCTGCTTGAGCAGCAGCAACTGCGAATCGGCATTGGCACCGCCCGCCGAACGCTCCAGTTGCTTGAACTCGCCGGCCAGGCGATCGCCGCTGAACTCCTCGTCGATTTCCTGCGCCGCCTGCAACTGCCGTTCGTTGGTGGTGATCTTCTCTTCCATGCGCGCGAACGCATCGAACGCCGAGTTGTCGGACATGCCCGACATCGTCTGCGAGATACGCGCCTGCGCCTCGGCCCGACGCTGACGAGCAAGCAGCAAGTTCTTCTTCCGCTTGGCTTCCTCAATCTTGTCGTTGAGATCGCGAAGCGACTGCTTCAGCTTTTCAGCTTCCATCTTGTGCGTTTCCCACGTCGTGGCCAGCGCCTGCCCGTGCTCGAGATGCTCCTGCCCGCGCAGCAGTGCCTGCTTGGCCAGGTCATCACGACCCTCGTTGACGGCCAGCATGGCGCGCTTGTCCCAATCATCCGCCAGACGGAACTCGGCGTCGGCCTGATCCTTGAGGCGCTTTTCATCGGCGATGGAGGCGGCGACCTGCTGCTTGGCCTTCGCCAGCTGGTTGCGCATGTCGACGATGATCTGATTCAACATCTTCTCGGGATTTTCCGCCGACGAGATGAGGTCGTTCAGATTCGACTTGATCAGCGACGAGAGGCGATCGAAAATGCCCATGAGATCAGCGAACCTCGCGGAAGGCGGCCAGTTCACGCATATGCGACGTGAGCGAGAGGGTCATGCTTTCGTAGGATGCCAGGAACTCTTCAAAGTCGAGATGGGCGAGTTCCAGCGCGGCGGTGAGAACCACATCTTCACGATCGATGCCATACGAGCCGTGCAGCAGGTCGGTGGCGTTCAGCTCCAACAGACGCCGGCTGAGTGAGGCCAGCTGGCCCGCATCGGTAGGCAGCGGCATGACCTTCACGCGGAGCAGCACCACCGGCGGGTTGTGCGTCACCACGACGTCGAAGTCGATGGCGCCGCCTGGACGGACGATCCACATGCCGGGTTCGATCTCGCTGTGCGTCGCACCCTCGGCGGTGAGGCGATCGAGGAAGACCTCGATGTCTTCGCGTGTAACCATGGTCGGTACCGTTGGACGGGGATGAAGATGGGGACGGAGGCCCGTACGGCGGGCCGCGCCGGTTCGTTTCGCCCCGTGTGTCGAATTGTATCGCGCTGGTGGGGTGCCGTGCCAGCAGCCGGTGACGATTACGGGCACCGTCCGGTATGAAGCCGAGCCCCTTCCCCCTCGGCGTCGAACATCAGCCGACCGTCTGCCAGCCACGCCACGCCTTCGCCACTGTTCTTCTCACGCAGCGCCGTCAACGAGCACTTTTCGATCACCCCCGTCGGCCGCCAGGAAACGGTATCGATGCCAAAGACGTACAGCTCGCGGTAGCTGCGAACCGCCAGACGGCGCGCGCCGGTACCATCAGGCGCCGACAGGGCGGCATCGGTGATCCAGCCGCGACTGTCGCCCGGCATGTTCACGATGGGCAGCGAGTCGATTACCACGGCAATCGCCACAGACTCGTCGCGCCAGGCCGACGCTGGAACGCGGTAGATGCGCGCCGGCCGATATCGACCCGTGGCGTCCTGGTCTGGACGCTTGGTCAACAGATAGACGCTCGTGTCCGGCGTCACCCAGATCGCTTCGACGTCACGCGGACCGTCGGCGTAGCGAATCCGCAGACGTTCGGCGAGTGACGTGACGGTGTCGTGCACCGTTGGCTGGGAAATGCGCCACAGGGTGATGTCGTCGCGGCGACCGGCGTTATCGCCGACGTCGCCGATGTAGAAACACGAGCCGACGGTGCACGGACCAAGGGCGATGGCTTCCCAATCCCTGTTCCGGGCGCCTTCGACTCGCACCGTACCAAGCGAGAGCCCGGTGCTGTCGAACGCGAACAGTTGTTCGCTGTTGCCGCTGTCATTGTGCGACCAAAAGACGTTTGGCTCGCGCGAGGATTGCACGAGTCCCGACGCCTCGGTGAGGGTGCGGTCGCTGAAACGGCCTTGAGAGGCGGCGTCACGCAACGCCGGTGCCAACGTCGGATTGGCCGAGCGATCGGATTGGCCACATCCAAGGACTCCGGCGCTGACGACAATCGCGATCGCCGCGCGCCATGGCCGGTCAGCCACCGGATCGCTTCAATGCGTACAGTCGTTCCTTGGCCAGACGCCGACCGGTTGGCGTCGCCGCCAATCCCCCGCCGGCGGTCTCGCGATAGCGCACATCCATCTCGGCACCGATCTGTCCCATGGTGTCAATGACTTCGTCGGCCGGAATGGCAAATTCGATACCGGCCATCGCCATCTCAATGGCGGCCAGCGCAATGGCGGCACCGGTGGCATTGCGAAATACACAGGGCAACTCGACCAGCCCGCCCAGCGGATCGCACACCAAGCCCAATGTGCCTTGTTGGGCAAGCGCCGTAGCATGACCCGCCTGTCGCGGTGAACCGCCCAGCATCTCGACAGCGGCACCAGCGGCCATACCAGCGGCTGCGCCGGTTTCGGCCTGACACCCCCCCTCGGCGCCTGACAGCGAGGCACGCTCGGCGACGACCGCCCCGATCAAACCCGCCGTCGCGAGTGCGTCGATCACACGTTCATCGTCGATGCTGCGCGCGGCGGCCAGCCCGGTGAGCACGGCGGGCAACACGCCGGCACCGCCGGCCGTTGGCGCGGCGACGATGACACCCATGGCGGCATTCACTTCCTGCACGGCCAGCGCCCTCGCCAGCACATCGCGAAACGGCGTGCCCGCCAGCGGACCGGCCGGACCGGTACGCAACTTGGCCGCATCGCCACCCACCAGTCCCGATGACGACATGAGATCCCCCACCATGCCGCGCTCCACGGCCCCACGCATCACGACCAGTGCGCGACGCAGGGCATCGCGAATTTCGGACACCGGTCGGCCTTGATCTTTGGCTTCGGCATCGAGCGCCACGGTGGACAAACTGACGCCGCGCGCCTCGGCGTCGCGAATGGCATCGGCCAGACTCTTGTACATCAGGTGGTCCTCATCAGGCGCTCACCTTGTCCAGTCGGAACGCCCAGCGCACCCACGGCAGACTGCGAATCGCATCGCGCACCGACTCCTCCGGTTCGTGATCCACTTCGATCACCATGAACGCGTCGCCGCCCCGTTCCTTTCGCGTGAGTTTGAGCGTGGCGATGTTCAGATCGGCATCGGACAACAAACCCGCGATGCGCGCCACGGACCCCTTCGTGTCTTCGGCCACCAGCACGATGGTGTGCAGATTGCCCGAGACTTCCACGGGATAGCCGTCAATCTCCGTCACCATGACGCGCCCCGCGCCCAACGACGCGCCCACCATTTGCGATGTCCGGTCGCCCCGCTCGAGACTGATGCGCACGGAATTCGGATGTGCGTCGTCGCCCAGCGACGTCTTCTCGAAGGTGTAGACGAGCCCTTCCCGTTCCATGATGTCGAGCGCGGTCCGGAGCGTTCATCGTCGGGGCGAAATCCCATGAGCCCACCCACGATGGCCTTGTCGGTGCCATGTCCTTCGCCGGTACGGGCGAACGAGCCGTGCAATTCCACGGTGGCGCGCTCCGGCGTGCCGCCAACCAGGCAGCGCGCCAGCAGTCCAAGCCGACATGCGCCTGCCGTGTGGCTCGAGCTTGGCCCAACCATGACCGGGCCGATGATGTCGAGGAGAGAGACCATGGGAGGGAAAGTAATTGGGTGGCGGAGTGACGGGTGGCGGTGTTTGGGAGACGGGAGACGGGAGACGGGAGACAGGAGACGGGAGACACTTGAGGATTGCGTGTTCCCGCTTCACTGTCTCCGCTCGCCCGTCGCAGGTCTCCCGTCTCCCGTCTCCCCCCATGCCCACCGCCGACGCGCTCTTTGCTCTCGCCAATCCACTGGTCTTGCCGGGTTGGCTTCTCCTGATCGTTGCACCGCGCTGGAAGTGGTCCGTGCCCGTGGTGCGCGCGCTGCTGGTTCCGCTGCTCGCGATTGGCTATTCGGCGTTGATCGTCGCACGATTCGGTGCAACCGACGGCGGCTTCGGATCGCTGGCCCAGGTGCAGCTGCTGTTTGCCGACCCGTACACGCTGGTGGCTGGCTGGGTGCATTATCTCGCCTTCGACCTGTTCATCGGATCGTGGATCGTAGAGGACGCATTGTCCCGACAGGTGCCAGCGTGGCTCCGCATTGGGGTGCTGCCCTTCACCTTCATGTTCGGACCTATGGGCCTGTTGCTGTACCTCGCCGGCCGCACGGCATTTGATCGCCGGACGACTCCGTGAGTCAGGCGTTCACGGAGCTGCGTCGACGGAGCCCGGCATTGACGGCATTGGCCGTGATGCATCTCGCCTTGCTGGCGGTGTTTATGGTCGCGCTCCAGATCGATGCCGTGCAGGTGCTGGGCATTCCGCGCTGGTTCAAGCCGGCCAAGTTCGCCGTTTCAATCGCGATCTATCTCACCACCATTGCGTGGTTGCTGCCGTCCACCGGATTGACGGAGCGTACGCGTCGTCGGTTGGTGGGTGTCATAGGCACCACCATGATACTGGAGATGATGGCGATCACCGTGCAAGCCGCGCGGGGCACCACATCACACTTCAACATCGCCACGCTGTTCGACGCCGTGATCTTCCAGTCGATGGGCATTGCGATCTTGCTCAATACCATCGCGGCCGCGTGGTTGTGCGTTGGCGCGTGGGGGGTGTTGCGTCGTGAGCCAACGGGCACCCAGGCCGGTGTCGCGATGGGCTTCGCCGTATTCCTCGTGGGCAGCGCCGTTGGTGGTTGGATTGTGGCGAACAATGCGCACACGGTGGGCGCGCCGGATGGTGGACCGGGGTTGCCATTCGTGAATTGGAGCACGACGGCCGGCGACCTTCGTATCGCGCACTTCGTGGGCATGCATGCGCTGCAAGTGTTGCCCGTGGTAGGCACGATGTTTGGCCGGCGGGCGGTGTACGGCGCGGCGCTGGCGTGGACGGTGCTGACGGCGGCGCTGGCCGTGCAAGCCGCCATGGGAAGCCCGCTGCTCTAAGACGGGAGACGGAAGACGGGAGGCCTCCGAAGCGGAAGTGTCTCCCGTCTCCCGTCTTCAGTCTCCCGTCTTTTCGCGCCCCGCCCGCAACATGCTGCGAAGGTAGAACCCCGTGTGACTCTCCTTCACGCGCGCCACCTGCTCCGGCGTGCCGGCTGCCACCACGCTACCGCCGCGCACGCCGCCTTCAGGACCCAGATCGATCACCCAGTCCGCTGTCTTGATCACATCGAGATTGTGCTCGATCACCAGCACCGTGTTCCCGCGATCGACCAGCTTATGGAGTACTTCCAGTAAGACGCGCACGTCCTCGAAATGCAGTCCCGTGGTGGGTTCATCGAGGATGTACAGCGTGCGACCGGTATCACGCTTGGCCAACTCCGTGGCGAGTTTCACGCGCTGCGCTTCGCCGCCCGACAAGGTGGTGGCGCTCTGCCCCAGATGGATGTAGCCCAGTCCCACATCACGCAGCGTTTCCAACTTCTGCGCAATGCGCGGTTGATTCTCGAACACCGTGCAACCCTCCTCCACGGTGAGATCAAGTACCTCGGCGATGCTCATGCCACGGAAACGCACTTCCATGGTTTCGCGATTGAATCGCTTGCCTTTGCAGACATCACACGGCACGAACACATCAGGCAGGAAGTGCATCTCGATTTTCACGAGTCCATCGCCCTGACAGGACTCGCAACGGCCGCCCTTCACATTGAAGGAGAACCGTCCGGGTCCATAGCCCCGAATCTTCGACTCGGGCAGTTCCGCAAACAGTTCGCGAACCGGCGTGAACACGCCCGTGTACGTGGCCGGATTGGAGCGCGGCGTGCGGCCAATGGGACTTTGATCGATGTCAATGACCTTGTCGATGTGCTCCAGTCCACGAATCCCGTCATGCGTCCCGGGAATGACGCGGGCCCTATAGAAATGCCGGGACAGCGCGCGCTGCAGAATGTCTGTCACGAGCGTCGATTTGCCCGAACCGGAGACGCCCGTTACCGCTACAAACAGTCCAAGCGGAAACTCCGCAGTGACATCGCGCAGGTTGTGGGCGCGCGCGCCTTGCACGATCAGGGACCGTGCCGGGTCGGCCGGACGTCGCGTTCGCGGCACCGGGATCGAACGGGTGCCACGCAAATAAGCGCCGGTAATCGAGGCGTCGGTGCGCAGGATGTCTTCCAGCGAGCCTGACGCGAGCACCTCCCCGCCGTGCTTGCCCGCACCAGGACCGAGATCGATGATGTGATCGGCCTCGCGAATGGTTTCCTCATCGTGCTCCACCACAATGACGGTGTTGCCAAGGTCACGCAGTTGCTTGAGCGTGGCCAGCAACCGACCGTTGTCCCGTTGATGCAGTCCGATGCTGGGCTCGTCGAGGATGTACAACACGCCCACCAGGCGTGACCCGATTTGCGTGGCCAGGCGAATGCGTTGCGCTTCGCCGCCAGACAGGGATTCGGCGCTGCGGTTGAGCGTGAGGTAGTCGAGGCCCACATCCACCAGGAAACGCAACCGTTCGCGCACCTCCTTGAGGATTGGTCCGGCCACGCCCACTTCCAAACCCGGATGCCCGGGCGTCCGCAGCGGCACGTCCTCGAAGAACGCCAGCGAGTCCAGCACACTGAGTTCGACCACATCACCGATGTTGCGTCCGTGAACGGTGACGGCCAGTGATGCGGGACGCAGGCGACGGCCGTGGCATGCCGGGCACGCCGCCGCGACCATGTACGATTCGAGATCGGTGCGCACGGAATCCGCGCTCGTTTCGTCGTATCGGCGCTGAATGTGCGCCATGATACCTTCCCACGCACTCTCGGACGCCGACGACTTCGCAGCCGACTTCCGGGCAGTCCCCGTCGATTTCTTTGCCGTCTTCTTCACCGTCGGCGTCGACGCGCTGACCCCGTGCAGCAGCTGCTGTCGCACGGTGGCGGGGATCTTGCTCCACGGCATGGTGAGATCGAAGCCCAGCATCTTGGCCAGCCCCGGCAGGATGACCTTGCGCAGATAGCCGTCAGGCTCGCCCCACGGCAGAATCACGCCCTGCAGGATGGACTGGTTCCGCTCGCCAAGGATGAGCTCCTCGCTGACCGTGCGCGTGGTGCCCAGACCACTGCACTGCTCGCACGCGCCGAACGGCGAATTGAACGAGAAGTTGCGCGGTTCGAGCTCCGGCATCGAGATACCGCAGGTGGGGCAACCATACCGTTCCGAAAACATCTCGGTGGTCGGCTGTGCCCCATCAAATCGCACGACTTCGGCAAGGCCCTCCGCCAGTCGCAACGCGGTCTCCAGTGAATCGGTGAGACGCCCACGATCGTCGAGACGCACAGACAGCCGGTCGACCACAATGGAAATCGAGTGATTCAGTCGCCGATTCAGCTTGGGCGGATCAGCCAACTCCACGAGTTCCCCGTCGACCACCGCACGCACAAAGCCCTGCTTGCGCGCGTCTTCAAACAGGTCCCGGAATTCGCCTTTGCGTCCCTGCACCAGCGGCGCGCGAATCTCCAGACGCGTGCCGTCGGGCCACGCCAGAATCTGCTCAGCGATCTGGGTCGGGCTCTGCCGTTGAACCGCGCGCCCGCAATTGGGGCAATGCGGTGTGCCCGCCCGCGCGTACAGCAGACGCAGGTAATCGTAGATCTCCGTCACCGTCCCAACGGTCGATCGCGGATTGTGTCCGGCGGATTTCTGCTCGATGGAGATGGCGGGCGACAGCCCCTCGATGGCATCCACATCGGGCTTCTCCATCAGCCCGAGGAACTGCCGCGCGTAGGCCGACAGCGATTCCACATAACGTCGCTGCCCTTCCGCATAAATCGTGTCAAACGCGAGCGACGACTTGCCCGATCCCGAGAGACCGGTGACGACGGTCAGTTTGTCGCGGGGAATCGTGACACTGATGTTCCGGAGATTGTGCTCCCGGGCGCCGCGCACAACCAAGGCACTGGCCGGCATTGTTGACGCCGGGGCGGACCGAACCGGTGAGGGGGCAGATCGCGACGACTTGGCCATAGATGTACGAAATTGCGAAGAAACCCCGAAGGAAACAACCCCGCGCGCTCAGTCGTCAGCCTTTCATGATCGAAATCTCGGGACTGTCCAAGCGATACGGGTCGTTCACCGCCGTCCGCTCGCTGGATCTGGTGGTACCCAGCGGCGAACTGTTCGGATTTCTGGGCCCCAACGGCGCCGGCAAGACCACCACCATGCGGATGATTGCCGGAATCCTGCAACCCACGTCCGGGTCAGTCCGCCTGGCCGGTCACGATCTTCGCACCGATCCGCTGCGGGCCAAGCGCGCGCTTGGGATTCATCCCCGACCGGCCGTTCATCTACGAGAAGCTCACCGGCATGGAGTTCCTGCGATTCACGGCCGGCCTCTACGGCGAACAGGGCGCTGACGTCGATCGGCGCGGACAGGAGCTGTTGGCGTTGTTCGATCTGGAACCGTGGCGAGACGAACTGGTGGAGAGCTACAGCCACGGCATGCGGCAGAAGCTGATCATTGCCAGCGCCTTCGTTCATCGACCGAAAGTGATCGTCGTTGACGAGCCGATGGTGGGTCTCGATCCCAAGTCGGCGAAGATTCTCAAGGATCTCTTTCGCGAATACACGCGACGCGGTCACACGGTCATGATGTCGACGCATACGCTGGAGATCGCCGAGGACATGTGCGATCGCATCGGCATCATGCAGCAGGGCGTGCTGGTGGCGTGTGGTGACGATGTCGGATTTGCGCGGCGGTTCTGAGGAATCGGATGCGCTGGAAGACATCTTCCTCCGACTGACCGGCGACGGGGCGCGCGGATTGGCTGAGGTGCTGGATGCCTAGGTGCCAGCGCGGTTGGCCCGGCGCTGCGGCGCGCGGGGGCGATCTGGCTGTTGCTCCCCAAGTGGCAAATGGCGCGACACCGGATGGCGCGTCATGAGCGGGGCGACTTGCGGCGCATGATTGCGGTGATGCTGCTGGGCGGCGGCTTCTGGCTGGCCGCCTTTCTCATCGCGTATCGGCTGGTGCGCTACTTCCGCAGCGCCGAGGACATCGGCACGCTGCTGTCCGGAAAGTTGTTGTCGATGATCCTGCTGTCGTTTGGCAGCATCCTGCTACTGTCGAACATCATTGCCGCGCTGTCGAACTTCTTTCTGGCGCGCGATCTCGATCAACTGGCCGCTGCGCCGCTGTCCCCGTGGGCGGTGTATCGCGCACGCCTCGCGGAAACGGCGTTGCATTCCAGTTGGATGGTCGCGTTGCTGCTGGTCCCGATCATCGCCGCATACGGTGCGGCCTTCGAAGCCGGATGGGGGTTTGCCGTTGTTGCCATCGGAGCCGGCATTCCGTTCCTGCTGTTTCCTGCGGCCGCCGGATCGGCCCTGACGTTGCTGCTGGTGAATGTCTTCCCGGCGCGACGTACGCGTGACCTGCTAAGTGTGATCAGCGCGCTGGCCATTGCCGGCCTGGTCATTCTGTTCCGCGCGGCGCGTCCCGAGCAGCTGGTGCATCCCGAGGGTTTCCAGAACTTCATGCAGTTCGTCGCCTCGCTGGATACCCCTTCGTCGCCGTGGTTGCCCAGCGAGTGGCTGAGCGAGGCCTTGATGCGCTGGATCGGACGGGAAGCGGTGTGGCCGCCGCTGCTGCGACTCTGGGCCGCCGCCGGTGCGTTGGTGATGGTGGGCGGATGGGTGGCCGACCGTGGCTGGATCGGGCGCTGCGCGTGCTGGGTCCGACGCGCCGTGAACTGGTGCTCAAGGAGCTCAAAGTCTTTGCGCGCGACAGTACGCAGTGGTCGCAACTCATCATGCTGGGCGTGTTGCTGGTGGTGTACGTGGCCAACGTGCGCTATCTGCCGCTGAACGGAAGCGGCATGACCACGCTGCTTCGCAACGTGATTCCGTTCCTGAATCTCGCGCTGGCGGGCTTCGTGCTCGCGTCGGTGGCCGCGCGTTTTGTATTTCCTACCGTCAGCCTCGAAGGACGCACATGGTGGCTGTTGCGTTCGAGCCCATTGCCCATGCGCGATGTGCTGTGGGCGAAGTACTGGGTGGGTGCGCTGCCGCTGCTCGTGCTCGCCGTCGTGCTGGTCGGCGTGACCAACTCGATGCTCGGGGTGTTGCCGTTCGTGCAGGTGGTGTCGCTCACCGCGATCACCGCGCTCGTCTTTCCGCTGGCGGCGATGGCGCTCTGCTTCGGCACGTTCTATCCGCGATTCGATACCGAGAACGCCGCGCAGATCCCGACGTCGTTTGGTGGGCTGCTGTTCATGATGACGGGCATCGCCCTCATCGGTGTCGTGGCCTACCTCACGGGGCGGCCCGCGGCGCGCTTCGTGGTGGCTCAGCATTTCGGGTGGGCGAATGATCCGCTGCGGATGGTGTTGCCGTTCGCCGCCGCGTTGACGCTGTGTGTGGTGGCGACCGTGGTGCCTTTGGTGATGGCGCGGCGACGGCTGGAAGGTGTGGAGCGGGCGTAGCACCCGGCATGGTGCTACCATTGGGGCGACGCGAAGGGGCGATGCCATTCGGCTGCTCCACCGCCGTTCCTCCGCCCTCCACCCGTCCCGTTTTCGTTGAAGGCTCACCGCTCACCGCAACCTCCGCGGGTTCCATCGATCACCGACGCCGAGGCCTCACGGTTCCGGCGAAGGCTACACGCGTGGTACCGCGCCAACCGTCGCGATCTGCCATGGCGTGAGACGCGCGACCCGTATCGGGTCCTGGTCTCGGAGTTGATGCTGCAGCAGACGCAGGTGTCGCGGGTCCTCGATTACTACCACCGTTTTCTCGACAAATTCCCCGATCTGCCGACCGCTGGCCGCCGCCCGCCCCAAGCGCGTGATGGAAGCCTGGGAAGGACTCGGCTACTACGCGCGTGCGCGCAACCTGCACGCCTTGGCAAGGCAGGTCACCGCCGCCGACGGGCTCATTCCCAGCGAGCCCGCCCTTGCGCGCACTGCCCGGCGTTGGCGCCTACACGGCGGGCGCCGTCGCCTCGTTCGCCTACGAAAAGCGGGCCGCACTCGTCGATACCAATGTCGCCCGCGTCCTCAATCGCGTCTTCGCCCCGACCATCAAGCCCAAGACCGGCGCGGGGGCCAAGGCGTTGTGGTCGATCGCCGAACGGTTGCTGCCGCGCACTGGCGCGCAGACCTGGACGCACAATCAGGCGCTGATGGAGCTCGGGGCACTGGTGTGCAGCGCGCGGTCGCCCAAGTGCGGCGCTGCCCGGTGCGGGTGGCTGCAGCCAGGCCAGTGCGGGCGCGGCGGGGGGTGGGCACGCCGGCGCCGCGCCCCGCGCGGGGCGGGGCGGGATGTGCGGCCCCGCGTGGGGCCACGTCCGCGAAGACGATCGGCCTCGGCGGGGGGGGGGGGGGGGGGGGCCGGCAGCGGCCGCAGCGACGCGCTGTGTGGGGGTGCTGACCGGCCCTGAGCAGACGGCCCGGCCTTGGCGGCGCGGCGTGAAAACGCGGCGGCCCAGTCGGCGTTCCGTCGGATGCTGTCCACTGGTCCCTCCGCCCCGACTCCCGTGCGCCCCCTGCTCTCGCTGACGATCCCCCTGGTCGCAACGTTCTCGGCCGGCCTTACGCTGGCCGCAACCACGCCCCAACCGCCTGCGAAATCGGCGACCAGGCCTGCATCGGCCTCGCAGCCGACGCTGGCTCCCATCACCCTCGACTCGGCGTTCAAGCGGAATTTCCGCTGGCGCAATTTGGGCCCCGATCGAGGCGGTCGCTCCATCGCCACCAGCGGCGTGGTGGGCCAGCCCAAGGTGGCGTACTTCGGTGCCGTTGGCGGCGGCCTCTGGAAGACCGTCGATGCCGGCGACACCTGGATGCCCATCACCGACGGTCAGATTACGAGCGCGTCAGTGGGCGCGATCGCGGTGAGCGAGACGAAGCCCGATGAGATCTTCATCGGCACCGGCGAGACCTGCATCCGCGGCAACATCATGCCCGGCGACGGCGTGTATCGCAGCCGCGATGCCGGCAAGACGTGGAAGCACGTGGGCTTCAAGAATGTCGACGCGATCTCCAAGATCCGCATCCACCCCACCAATCCGGACATCGTCTTCGCGGCCGTCTTCGGCAAGTACAGCGTGCCGAGCAGCGAGCGCGGCATCTACAAGAGCACGGACGGCGGCACCACGTGGAAGCGCGTGCTGTTCCGCGACGACAAGACCGGCGCCATCGACATCTCCATCGATCGCGCCAATCCGAATGTGATGTACGCGGCGATGTGGGAGGCGTACCGCAAGGAATACCAGATGTCCAGCGGCGGCCCGGGCAGCGGCCTGTTCAAGAGCACCGACGGCGGCGAAACGTGGACGGAGATCACGCGCAACAAGGGCATGCCGAGCGGATTGGTGGGGCGCATTGGGGTGGCGGTGACGGCGGCCAACTCCAACCGGGTGTACGCCCTTGTGGAGAACGAGAGCGGCGGACTGTTCAAGAGCGATGACGCGGGCGCGACGTGGAGCCTCGTCAACAGCGATCGCAACATCCGCCAGCGCGCCTTCTACTACACGCACGTGTTTGCCGACCAGAAGAACGCCGACGTGGTGTACATGCAGAACACATCCATGTTCCGATCCACGGACGCGGGCAAGACGCTGTCCAACGTGGGCAACGGGACGCATGGCGACTTCCACGATCTGTGGATCGATCCGGTTGACCCGACCCATTTGGTCGTCGCCAACGATGGTGGATCAAGCGTGTCGATGAATACCGGCACGGCGTGGACGGCGCAGGACTTCCCGACGGAACAGTTCTATCACGTCGCGACGACGAAGCACATCCCGTTCCATGTGTGTGGTTCGCAGCAGGACAACAGCACGCTGTGCGTGCCGTCGAACTGGAACGCGCCCACCGTCGGCTTCGGTCGTGGCGGCGGCGGTGGTGGCGGACGTGGCGCGGGTGCCGGCACTGGCGCCTATGTCGATCCGACCTCAGGCGGCATGGCGGTCGCGTATCAGGCCGGCGGCGGTGAGCCCGGTTATATCGCGCCCGATCCGCTGGACCCCGACCAGTTCTACTCGGGCACCAACAACGGCAGCTACGTCGACAAATTCAATCGCCGCACGGGGCTTTCGCGTGAAGTGAACCCGTATCCCTGGTTCTATTCCGGCGAACCCTCCAAGGAAATCAAGGAACGGTGGCAGTGGACGTTCCCGATTCTCTTCTCGCCAATGGATCCGAAGATGTTGTTCGTGTCATCGCAACGCCTGTGGCGCACATTGGATGGCGGGCGCACCTGGCTGCGGCTGAGTGGTGACCTGACGCGCCATGCGCCCGAAACGCAGGAGAAGTCGGGCGGGCCGATTACCGGCGACATGAATGGACCCGAAGTGTACGGCGTGATTTTCTCCGTTGGACCGGCCAAGCGCGACATCAATGTCATCTGGACCGGTTCCGACGATGGGCTGGTGCATGTGACGCGCGATGGCGGCAAGGTGTGGGCGAACGTCACGCCGAAGGACATGCCCGACTTTGGTCGCGTGAGTCAGATCGACGCATCGGCGTTCAATCCGGGCGCGGCCTATGTGTCGGTGCGTCGCCCGCTGCTGGACGATCGCGCCCCGTACATCTTCAAGACCACCGACTACGGGAAAACGTGGACAAAGATCGTGAACGGCATTCGCGGTGACGCGTATGTGCATGCGGTACGCGAAGACCCCACGCGCAAGGGCCTGCTGTACGCGGCGACGCAGCATGGCGTGTACATCTCGTACGACGACGGCGCCCAGTGGCAGGATCTGTCGCTCAACATGCCGGATGTGCCGGTGGCCGATCTGGTGGTGGAAGCGAACGAGCTGGTGATTGCGTCGCACGGCCGAGGCTTCTGGATTCTCGACAACATCGGACCGTTGCGTCAGGCGACGCCGACGATTCTCGCTGCCAATGCGCATCTGTACACGCCGCCGGCGACCGTACGCTCGGGCGCAGGCGCGACGCTGGTCTACAATTTCACCACGGCTCCGAAGCGGGCGATTCTCGAGATACTCGACTCGACCGGCACGGTGTTACGGAAGTTCGAAGCCGATACGCTTACCCCCGCCCAACGGGCGGCGGTGCCAGCGGGCGGCGGCGGGCGGCGTGGTAGTGGTCCGTCAATTCTGCCCATCGCGGCTGGCATGAATCGCGTCACGTGGGATCTGCGCATCGAGGCCATCCCCAGCTTCCCGGGCATGATTCTGTGGGGCGCGGGAACGAACGGTCCCGCCGTGCCGCCCGGCACGTATACCGCACGCATTGTCGCCGACGGCGCCACCATGACCGCGCCGGTGGTGGTCAAGCGCAATCCGCGCCTGCCCGATGTCACCGACGCCGACCTGCGGGCGCAGTACGCGTTCGGCAAAAAGGTGCGCGACAAGACCACAGAAGCCAACGAGGCGATCATCGCGATTCGTCGCGTGAAGTCGCAGTTGGAGCAGCGCCTGACCAAGAGCGACGACGCAGCCCTCAAGTCAACCGGCGCCACGCTCAAGACCAACGCCTCCGGCGTGGAAGAGAATGTGTACCAGGTGCGAAACCAGAGCGGTCAGGATCCGCTCAACTTCCCGATCAAGGTCAACAATCGTCTCGCCAACCTGCTCTCCATGTCTGAGCGCGGCGATGGTCCTCCGGGCACCTACATGCCCGAGATCTTCGATATCCTGTCGAAGGAATTCAAGGGATACAACGACAAGCTGCAGACCATCTGGAAGACCGACCTGGTGGCCGTGAACAAGGAACTGGCACGGCTGAAATTGCCGCCGCTGGATCCGACCTGCGCGAAGACCGATGGGTGTGTGGCGGTGCCGTAAGTACTCAGTACCAAGTACCAAGTACCAAGTACTAAGTACTAAGTACCAAGTACCAAGTACTGAGTACTGAGTACCAAGTACTGAGTCGGGAGACGCTGGGCCTTGGGCCCGGCGTCTCCCGTCTTGCATTCTCCCCTGTTCAGTCTCTCTTCACTTCAACTATCGCTCCACCAATGCTTACCGCCTTCACCTCGCCGCCCGCGACCCGCAACGATTCCACCGTCACTTGACGCTGGTTGCGCACCTGGCTGTGCTGCAGGGCGAGGTTCGATTGAATCTGTCCCTGCGGCATCCGGATTTCCCACCGACTGATGAACCACGCGCCGTTTTGCAGGTGCGTGAACGCGACATCTCCCCCGACGCCGGCGGACGCGAATGCCACCGGTGCGTTGGTGTAGCGATATGCAATCTGCTGGAGTTGCTGGGTGGCATGATCAAACCACATGGTCCCCGCGATCTCATACACGCCAAGCCGTTCCCCTTTCGGCTTGAAGGTGAGTCCGACCCATGTCGGATGCGCACCATTCGCCGGCGCGATGGCAAAGCAATGAGATTCGGCGAAAGGTCCTGACAGCAGCACGTCGGCATCGGGCGCATAGTACGACACGTCGGTTTCCGTTTCGATGACATACCCCGCACTGGCCACCGAATCCGGAGGCAGGCTCTGGAATGGGCGTCGCGCAGAAACTGTGCTCTCGCGAGTGCGCTGACTCAGGATGGCCTTTCCGTCGGGCGATGTGGTGCGGTCGAAGAACAGCACGGTGGCCGAGATATCGTCCCGGCCGTAGCGAAGTCCGGTCGACGCAATTGCCTTGCGTGCTTCCTGCCACAACCGCGTCACATCCGACGTCGTGTCGCGCGGCGGACCGCAGATGGCCTTCTGCCGATTGCGTTGACCGCTCAACTGCGCGCGAACGCCTGAGGTGGTAACGGTGATGGTCGTCGACGCGGTCCCGGCACTGACGGCGACCGGTGGGGAGGGCTCGAGCCCCACCAGCATGGCATACACGTCGACGGCAATGCCGGCGGCCAAGGGCATCTCAAACGCGCCATCTGCTCCGGCCAACGTCTGCGCCACCAACTCGCCCTTCGCGTTCAAGGTGGCCAGAAGTGCGCCCGGAACGGCCTTCCCCGCGCTGTCGAGCACTCGGCCTGACACGATGCGCGATCCCTGCGCCGCCAGCGGTTCAACGCCAGCGGACACCGCCATGCCGCAGGCCACCAACCTGAGAATCCACAAACCTGCACGTCGCCGCTCCATCGTTGCTCCGCTCAAGAGGTCGTCACCGCTCCGCCACAAGGAGGACACCGCAATTCGAGCAGTAAATCGCGTCCGGTTCCGGCCGCGGTCCGCAATCGATACACGATTTCTGCGTATCGCGTGCCCGTCGAATGGCGGCTTCCACCTCGTCATCACTCACTGTTGCCCGAGGGGGCGTGTTCGCCGCGTCCTCGCGGCGCCAGACCTGGGCGGGCTGATGCGCGCGTGGCCACATCATCAGCAGTCCGCCCAGCGCCATCACGAGGCCGCCAAACCACACCCACGAGGCCAGCGGATTGAAGTGGATTTGCACCGCCGCCACATCCTTGTCGATCCGGGAGGTCAGCACGAGCGTCACATCCTGTGTGGGGCGCATGAGCACGCCGATTCGGGTAACCGGTTCGAACGTGGGCTCTCCGCGCTCGTCAAACTGTTGCTGTTGCTCGCTGGTCAGCAATCCCATCGATTGGCCATCGCGCCGCACGGCCAGACTGATGGCGACGACTCCGCGATCCGGCTGATCGAACGACGAAACGCCCTGACTGGCAAACGTCCACTCGTGGCCAAATGGATCGATCGCCGCGACCGATTCGCCAGTCGACAGCACCGCGCGGTGCTCGCCGCTGAAGGTGAGGCCGGCCAACCCGCACAGCAGCGCGAGGACGCCAACGTGTATGACGTATCCGCCGTACCGGCGCCGGTCGCTGCCGACCAGGCGCCATGCCGCCACCAGCAATCCCTCAGTATGCGTGCGACGACGCGCGGCAACTCCGGTGACGAATGCTTGCGTGATGGTGCCAACCGCAACGCCGGTCAATGGGTACGTGGCCAAGGCGAACCAATGGCGAACGCCCAACGCCAACACGAACGCGAATGCCACCCCTCCCGCCAACAGCGGCCACACAAATGCACGTCGCCATGCCGCTCGCGGGTCATTACCCCAATTGAGTACGGGGCCGATGCCTATCAGGGCCAGCAGGCCGATGCCGAATGCGCCGTTCACGGCGTTGAAGAACGGTGGACCAAAGAGGGCCCCTTCGCCCTGGACCGCGTGGGACACCAATGGGAACAGCGTCCCCCAGAGCGTGGCGATCACCACCGCGATAAGCACAGCGTTGGTGGACAGCAACGCGCCCTCGCGACTGCGCATGGATTCGAGTTCCACGCTGGAGCGGAGGTTGCCGATGCGCAGGTGCACAAGGAACGCAGAGAGCAGTGTCGCTGCCAGGCAAAACACCAGCATCCAACCGGCCACCGGTGACAACGCTCCGACTCGGACGCTGGCGCTGACCCCGCTGCGCAAAATCCAGACGCACAGCATCGACAGCAGGAATGTCGCGACCACCAGTGTCACGTTCCATGCGCGCAGCATGCCGCGCCGCTCCTGTACGACGATGGCATGCAGAAACGCCGTGGCCGAGAGCCATGGAAGCAACGACGCGTTTTCTGCGGCATCCCAGGCCCAGACGCCGCCCCACCCCGCGGTCACGGAGGACCACCACATGCCAAGCACAATGCCAATGGTGAGGAAGAACCAGGACAGCGTGATCCATCGCCGAACAGCGGCAATCCAGTCCGCGTCAAAGTGCCCGGAAACCAACGCGCTCATGGCAAAGGCATACGGTACCGATGTGCCGACGAGCCCCAAGTACAGCATCGGGATGTGGAGCAGCATTCCGGGATGCTGCAATTGCGGATTCAACCCCAGTCCGTCGGGCGGTATCCAGTCGAGGCGTTCGAACGGATTCGCGCCAATCGCCATGGTGGCCAGGAAGAACAGCGAGATGACGCCCAGTGTTCCGGTCACCCATGGCATCAATACCGGTGTGGTGCGTTTGCTGAAACGCACGGCCACCGCCGCGTACAACGTGAGGAGCAGCGTCCACAGCAACATCGACCCCGCAGGACCGGCCCATAGCGCCGCGAAGGTGTACAGCCTGGACAGATACAGGCTGCTGCTGGTGGCGACGAGCCTGATGCCGAAGTCGCGTTGGAACAGTGCGGTCCATAGGCCGAGCGCGGCCAGCAATGTGCCGGCAAACGTGAGATAGGTTGCTCGTTCGCCGACAACCTGCCAATCGGTGCGTCGCCGCGCGCCCGCCGCGAAGGACGCCGCTGAAGCCAAAGCCGCCATCAGCACCGCCGTCCACAGGGACCACTCACCGAGGCGAATCATGAGGGCCTCTCAACGAGGACGGCTCTGCTCAATCCCGATCCCGCGCCCACGCCAGCGCCGCGCGCACAGCACGCCGCCAGCCACGATGCGCCGCGACGGCGGCGTCGCGTCCCGTGCCCGGCGCAAAGCGCGTGAAGCGACGCGAATTCAGAAATTCTTCCCCGTCACGCCACACGCCAACCGTGAGGCCGGCCAATCCGGCGGCACCAAGCGCCGTGGTCTCGACAATGTCCGGCCGCTCCACGGGCACCCCCAGCACATCAGCTTGGAATTGCGCCAGGCCAGTCGTTGTGTGTTGCACCACCGTCCACGCGCAGGCGTTCAAAGGGCACGTCACCGCTCTCCCGCATGTTGTCCAGCACGTCATGCGTGGCGTACGCCATGGCTTCGAGCGCGGCGCGGGCGAAGTGCGCGCGCGTGGTTCCGCGGGTCAGTCCGACCACCGTGCCGCGCGCATTCGGTTCCCAATCAGGCGCCCAATCCCACCAGCGCCGGCACGAAATACACGCCGTCGTTGCTGGCCAGTGAGCGCGCCATCGCTTCGGTTTCCGATGCCGTGGCGATGATGCCCAGTCCGTCGCGCAACCACTGCACGGCCGCGCCGGCGATGAAGATGCTGGCTTCCAATGCATATACGGGCTGACCGCGTTCGTCGCAGGCGATGGTCGTCAACAACCCGCGCCCACCGGCCGGACGCTTCGTCCCCGTGTTCAACAGCAGGAACGCGCCGGTGCCGTACGTGTTCTTGCCGCCACCGGCGTGCCAACCGCCTTGTCCGAACAACGCGGCCTGCTGATCGCCGGCGACTCCGGCAATGGGAATGGCCAGACCGATGGCCGCCGGCACCGTGGTGCCGAAATGACTACCCGACGCCGCCACCTTGGGCAACAACGAGTGCGGGACGTCAAACAGCGCGCACAACTCGGCGTTCCAGCCGCGCGCGTCGA
Source organism: Gemmatimonadaceae bacterium (assembly GCA_016720905.1). Classification (NCBI taxonomy): domain Bacteria; kingdom Pseudomonadati; phylum Gemmatimonadota; class Gemmatimonadia; order Gemmatimonadales; family Gemmatimonadaceae; species Gemmatimonadaceae bacterium. Next base: position 212,603 of record JADKJT010000007.1, read on the forward strand.
GGTCATACAACATGGTGCGCGAGGCGTTCGTGTGATCGGTGACATGCGCGGCGCCACCGGTCAGGTGCCAGATCAGCCAACTGTCGATCGTGCCCGCCGCCAGTTCGCCTCGCATGGCGCGTTCCCGAACGCCCGGGCGCGCCAGCAGCCACTCCAATTTCGTCGCGCTGAAGTACGGATCGGTGACCAACCCGGTACGCGCCGCAATCATCGCCGCCTGCGGTGCCAACTCGGCGCACCGTTCCGCCGTGCGCCGATCCTGCCACACAATGGCGTTGTGCACCGCGCGACCGGTGGCACGCTCCCACAGCACGATCGTCTCGCGCTGATTGGTGATGCCCGCGGCCACCGGCACCACGCCGGCCTGCGCGATCGCTTCCCGCGCGGCCGCAAACGTGCGATCGAGAATCTCCTGCGGATCGTGTTCCACCCACCCCGGTGCCGGGTAATGCTGGGTGATTTCGCGATAGCCGCGCCCCAACACCCGCCCGTCCTGCGCGACGACCAGACACGTCGAACCCGTCGTTCCCTGATCGATGGCGAGGATGCATTTCATGAGTGGACTCTGGCGAAGAGGTGAGTGCAATGCAACGAAAGACCTTCAGATGGAGCGAAACGGCGGCTCGACGCGGCCACGATCGGTGAGATATCCCGTGATCAATGCACGGGGCGTGACATCGAACGCCGGATTCCAAACGTGCACGCCAGACGGCAATTCGCCCAGCTCATCGGCGGACCGATGTTCAATCTCGATGATACCGCCGTGGGCCGTCGCCGCGTCCACCGTACTCCATGGTGCCGCCACGTACACCGGCACGCCATGGGCCTGCGCGGCCAGTGCCACGCCGTAGGTGCCGATCTTGTTGGCCACGTCGCCGTTGGCGGCGATGCGATCGGCGCCCACGATGACCAGATCGATCATTCCGGCGGCCATCAACGCCGCGGCCGCGCTGTCGGGAAGCACCGTGACGGCGATGCCGGCCCGTTGCATCTCCCAGGCGGTGAGTCGCGCGCCCTGGCGCAGCGGGCGCGTTTCGTCGGCGTACACATGCACACGCCGACCCAGCGCGTGCGCGGCGTAGATGGGCGCCAGCGCGGTCCCGATGCCCGCCGTGGCCAGCGCCCCGGCATTGCAGTGGGTCAGCACCCGCGCCCCGTCGGGAATCAGCGCGAGTCCGTGCTGCCCGATGGCCTCGCACATGGCGATGTCTTCCCGGAGGATGGCATCGGCCTCGTCTTGCAACGCGTTGAGCAATGCGTGATCGGACGCAAGCGCCGCACGCGAAACCATGCGACCAACCGCCCATCCCAGATTGACGGCGGTGGGACGGGAGGCCGAGAGTCGCGTGGCGTAACCGGGCAGGAGCGTGCGCATCACCCGGACATCGCCGTCGGTGGCATGCATCAGGGCCACCACGAGACCAATCGCCGCGCCCACGCCAATGGCCGGCGCGCCGCGTATGGCCAGCGTGCGAATGGCGTCGATCACCTCATCCAGGGCACGGGCATCGCGCACCACCTCGCGCGCCGGCAAGGCACGTTGATCGAGATAGCGCAAGGCCCGACGATCGGGCGACCAGGCGACAGCCGGTACCGGAAGCACGGCGAGAACCTAGCTAGATTTCACGCTTCTCGCCGCTCGTGATCAGGATCCCACTGCCGGGGTCCGGTGATCGGGATTCGTCGCTGCAGCGCCACCCCTGCCCTGCCTGTCCGATGGCTTACCAGTTCCTGACCTTCGAGGTGGCGAATCGTGTCGCCACCATCACCGTCAATCGCCCCGAAAAACTCAACGCGCTGAACGACGCGACGATTCGTGAGCTCGGGATGGCCATTGACGAGGCCCGGGCGCGCGACGATGTGGGCGGTATCCTCCTGACGGGCGCAGGACGCGCGTTCATCGCCGGTGCAGATATTTCCGAACTCGACGGCCAGACACCGTTGACCGCGACCCATCGCGCACGACGTGGCCAGCGGATTTTCCGTCGCTTTGAGACCAGTCCCAAGCCCGTCATCGCCGCGCTCAACGGCTTTACCCTGGGCGGCGGTTGTGAACTGGCCATGGCGTGCCATGTCCGCATCGCCAGCGAACTCGCCAAGCTGGGGCAGCCGGAGGTCAAGCTGGGCATCCTGCCCGGATACGGTGGCACACAGCGTTTGCCTCGACTGGTGGGACGGGGCGCGGCCCTGCGGCTGTTGTTGACCGGTGAAATGATCGGCGCCGCGGAAGCGTTGCGATTGGGGTTGGTGGATCAGGTGGTGGCGCCTGACGCACTGATCGACACGGCGACCGCGCTGTTGCAGGCGATGCTCGCCAATGCCCCACTGGCGCTGGCGGCGTGCATCGAAGCGGTGGATCGTGGGGCTGCGCTTCCGCTGGAGGAAGCGTGCACGCTGGAATCCGATCATTTCGGCCTGCTGTCCAGCACGAGCGACATGCGGGAAGGCATGCGCGCCTTTCTCGAGAAACGCGCGCCCGTGTTCACGGGCCACTGAGGCTGTCGCATCGCCCGGTCCCTGTGATGCTGAGTCGCCTCGTCGCCCGCGACTTTCGAAACTTCGCGCACCTCGACGTCGTGGTGCCGCCGCGCGGTTTGGTGATCGTGGGCGAGAACGGGCACGGCAAGACGAATCTGCTGGAGGCGGCCGCGTATCTGTCGTTGTTGCGCTCCATGCGCGGCGCACGGGACCTCGACATGATTCGCTTTGGCGCGCCGGCGCTGCATGTGCGCGCCGAACTGACGGCGCCGGCGACCGCGCATCAGGTGAGCGTCGGGTACGAGCGCACCACGCGACGCAAGAAGGCGACGCTCGACGGTGTGGAGCAGCCGCGACTGACCGCCGCGCTTGGGGCGTTGCCGTCGGTGGGATTCTCGCCGGCCGATGTGGCACTGGTGGCCGGCAGCCCCGGCGAGCGCCGACGGTATCTCGACGTGGCTCTGGCGCTCTCCTCGCGCGCGTACCTGTCGGCGTTGCAGCACTATCGCGCCGCCCTGTTGCGTCGCAACACGGTGCTGCGACAGGCGCAGCGAGACGGTGGTCGAGGCGCGCGCGCACACGATGTGGTCGATCAGGTGAGTGTGTGGGAGCCGGCGCTCGCCGAACACGGCGCCGTCGTGACCGCGATTCGTCAGCAGTTTGTGCAGGGACACGCCGAACGGTTCGCGCAGTTGGCGGCGGCGATCGGCGAACGACTGCCGGTGACCATGCGCTACGCGGTCTCTAGCGTCGGCGCGAACACGCCGTTCGGCGACACCAGCACGGCCCGTTCCACGGACGCCGTGGCGACGGAGTATCGCGACCTCTATGCCCGTGCCTTCACCCAGCAGCGTCCGCAGGAGATGCGACGCGGGATGACGCTGGTGGGTCCGCATCGCGACGAGTTGGCGCTCCTGCTGGGCGGGCGCGAGTTGCGCACGTTTGGATCGGCCGGACAGCAACGCAGTGCGGCGATTGCCTTGCGTCTGCTGGAACTGGCCACGTTGCGCGACGCGATTGGCGGGACGCCGTTGCTGCTGCTGGATGACCCGTTTGCGGAATTGGACCTGGGTCGTGCGGGGCGCGTGTTGACGTTGCTGGAGGCTACCGGCGTGGATCAGGTGTTGCTGGCGGTGCCGCGCATCGAAGACATCCCCGCTGCGTTCACTCGGCTCGAGCGGCGACACATGTGCGACGGCGCACTGTCATGAGCCACTGGCCCCCATGAGCGATCAGAAGAAGCGCGCACCGGCCGCGCTCAGTGATGTGCTGGCATCGGTGCTGCAGAACGCCGGCCTCACCGACCGCGTGGCGCAGGCTGGCGTGATTCCCGAGTGGCCCCGTCTGGTTGGCGGACAGATTGCGTCGGTGACCGAGCCGATTGGATTGCAGCAGGATGGCACGTTGATCGTGATGGTGACGACGCACGCGTGGATGCAGGAATTGTCGATGCTGGAGCCGGAATTGCTCAAGTCATTGAACCGGGACACAACCCGTCCGCCGGTGACCAAGCTGCGCTGGATTCCACGGGTTTGGGAGGTGGCCGACGGACCGCCGGGGAAGGCCCGCCGGCGCACTAACGGAAGTCGTTGCATTTCAATGAGTTACGATTGCCTCGCCGAGTTGCTTGCGGGGGTGATTTCGGGTATATTGGGGGGTTGTGATTGCGACGCAGTTTCGGGGGTCTCCCGACTGCCTGGTCCCTCCCGGTTTCTCCGCACGAAATTCCCGCCCATGGCCACTCAGGACGCCAACAACAACCAGCAGCCCGCCAACGGCTACGATGCCGATAGCATCACGGCGCTCAAAGGACTCGAGGCCGTGCGCATGCGCCCCGGCATGTACATCGGGTCGACGTCAGCGCGTGGTCTGCACCACCTCGTCTTCGAAGTCGTCGACAACTCCATCGACGAAGCCTTGGCGGGATTTGCGTCGCGCATCAGCGTCACCATCCATCTCGATGATTCCATTACCGTCGAGGACGATGGGCGTGGCATTCCGGTGGGCATGAACAAGGCCGAAGGGATGCCCGGTGTCGAGATGGCCATGACCATGCTGCACGCCGGCGGCAAGTTCGACAAGAACTCGTACAAAGTGTCCGGCGGTTTGCACGGCGTGGGTGTGTCGGTGGTGAATGCGCTGTCGCTGGAACTCAAGGTGTGGATCAAGGTGGACGGCAAGCTGCACTACATGGATTTCCGTCGCGGTATCACCAACACCAAGCTCAAGGTGCTGGGCACGGTGGGCGCGAAGGAGACCGGCACCAAGGTGTGGTTCAAGCCCGACGCCGAGATCTTCACGGAGACCACGCGCTACGAATGGGCGACGCTGGCCAGTCGGCTCCGCGAGCTGTCGTTCCTCAACAAGGGCATCCAGATCACGCTGCGCGACGAGCGCGTGGGTGAGCAGCGCGAAGAAGTGTTCTTCGCCCGCGGTGGATTGCGCGAGTTCGTGACGTTCCTGAACAGCCACAAGAAGTCGCTGCATCAGGACGTGGTGTACATCGACACCGACAAGGACGATATCGGGATCGAGATGGCGCTGCAGTACAACGACAGCTACGCCGACACGGTGTTCTCGTTCGTCAACAACATCAACACGCATGAAGGCGGCACGCACCTCACCGGCTTCAAGAGTGCGCTGACGTCGGTCATCAACAAGTACATCGAGAAGTCCACCAACCTGTCCAAGAAAGACAAGGAAGTGCGGCTCTCGGGTGACGACGTGCGTGAGGGCCTGACAGCGGTGCTGTCGGTCAAGGTGCGCGAGCCGCAGTTCGAGGGGCAGACCAAGACCAAGCTGGGCAACTCGGAAGTGGAAGGGGCGGTGCGCAGCGTGATGAACGAACTGCTCACCCAGTATCTCGACGAGCATCCGAAAACCGCCAACATCATCATCGACAAGGCGATGTCGGCGCAGCGCGCGCGCGAAGCGGCCCGCAAGGCCCGCGACCTCACGCGCAAGAAGTCCGCACTGGATGTGGCCAACCTGCCTGGCAAACTGGCCGACTGCTCGCTCTCCGACCCGGCGCTGTGCGAGATCTACCTGGTGGAAGGTGACTCCGCCGGCGGTTCGGCCAAGCAGGGTCGCAAGCGCGATTTCCAGGCCATCCTGCCGCTACGCGGCAAGATCATCAACGTGGAAAAGGCGCGCATCGACAAGGTGCTGTCCAACGAGGAAATCCGGACCATCATCACGGCCATCGGCGCCGGCATCCGGGAAGACTTCGACCTGCAGAAGGCGCGGTATCACAAGGTCATCATCATGACCGACGCCGACGTGGACGGCGCCCACATCCGTACCCTGCTGCTGACGTTCTTCTTCCGGCAGATGCCCGAGCTCATCAACGCCGGCTTCATGTACATCGCCCAGCCGCCGCTCTATCGGGTGGCCAAGGGCAAGGACGAGTTCTACGCCTACACCGAAAAGGAACGCGACGCGTACGCCGAGCGTCTGGGCGGCGAAGGCAAGAGCAACATCAATATTCAGCGCTACAAGGGTCTGGGCGAAATGAATCCCGACCAGCTGTGGAAGACCACCATGGATCCGGAAACGCGCACGATGTTCCGCGTAACCATGGACGACGCCGTGCTGGCCGACCAGACGTTCCAGACGCTGATGGGCGACGAAGTGGAGCCGCGCCGGCTGTTCATCGAGGCGAACGCGCGGTTTGTGAGCAATTTGGATATTTGAAGACGGGAGACTGGAGACGGGAGACGGGAGACATCCAACCGGAGGCATTCGCCCGCTGTCCGGACGTCTCCCGTCTTCATTCTCCCGTCTCCCGTCTTATTTCCCAAACGGATTCGCCCACTTCGCACTCCCCACCCCCTCCGTCAGCGTCCCCAAAAACGCCACCAGCTGATTGCGTTGCGTGGTGGTCAGGTTGAGGCGCTGGGGCAGGCCGCCCGGGCCGCGCAGGCGATTGTCCAGATTCGGATTGTTCTGGACGCCGGTGTTGTAGAAATCCACCACCTGCTCCAGCGAGGTGAAGCGCCCGTCGTGCATGTACGGCGGGCGCACGGCGATGTTCTTGAGCGAAGGGGCCTTGAACCGCCGCCACCGGCGCCGGCATCGGTTATGGTCGCGTCCAGTCCCGTATTGTGAATGTCGTCACTTACAAAAGCGGCGGTGCCATGACAGCGGGCGCACCCGCCTTGTCCGTTGAAGATGGCCTGCCCCGCCAGTTCGTCCGGCGTGAACACGGCGGCGAAGTTCGCCACGGCACCGCCGTTGAACGCCTGATCAAATTTCGACGTGCCCGACACTATCGAGCGCACGAACTGCGCCAGCGCGCGTGACACGCGATCGGACGTGATCTCGGTGCTGCCGAACGCGGCCTGGAAGAGTGCCGGGTAGTACGACGACACCGACAGCTTGGTGACGAGATTGGTGAGCGTCATGCCCATCTCGGTGCCATCCTGAATGGGCTGCAACACCTGCGCCTCCAGCGTGGCGGCGCGTTCATCCCAGAAGAACCGGCCGCGCTGATAGAATCGCGCATTGGCCAGTCCCATGCTGTGCCGTCCGGTGAGTCCGCCGGCGAATCCGCGACTCAGCCGCGCCGTATCGCTGAAGGCGAATTGCTGCTGATGACACGACGCGCACGACACCCGATCGTTGGCGGATACGCGTCGGTCGTAGAACAGCACGCGCCCCAGCGTCGCACCGGCGTTGGTGGTGAGGTTGGTGACCGGCGTGTTGTCGGTGGCGATTACGGTGCCACCCGGGCCGCCGGGCGCGGTGTAGTGCACCGGCAGCGGCGCGGTGGCGTCGGAATAGTTGAACGAAGTGAGCGGCAGCACGGGCGCCACGAGATCGCCGCTGAACATCACGATGGGGAACGCGTTGGACGCCACATTGCCGCTCGCGTCCGTCGCCACAACGGTGACGGTCACGATGCCCGGCTGCGTCGGGATGCCGGTGATCAGTCCCTGACTTGCACTGAGACCGCTTGACGACGGCGCAAAGGACACCGCGTACGACATGGTGACGCCGCTACCGCTGATGAATGCGGTGCCGCTCTTGGTGGCATCGTACGTGAACGACTGACCCACCGTGGCGCCCTGCGCCGTATTGACCGATGCCAACACGATCGGCGCGGCGCTCTGCACCACAATCGTGAACGTGAGCGTGGTGCCCCGTCCGCTGGCATCGGTCGCGGTGACGGTCACCGTGATCGCGCCGGGCGCCACCGGCGTCCCCACAATGCGTCCCGACGAATAGGACAGTCCGCTGGTGCTTGGCGCGAAACTCACCGAGTACGTGAGACCCGTATTTCGCGGATCACTGAACGTCGTGTTGTTGCGCGTCGGGTCAAAACTGTACGCCACACCGGCCGTGGCTGTTTGCGTAGTGACCGGTGCGACCACGGCCACAGGATCGGTATTCGGCGTGACTGCAGACGTCGGCGTGGATAAATCCGCAGCGCCGGAACAGGCCGTGGCGCACACCACGCAAGGCAACAGCCACCTGCGGAGATTTCGGAATAATGGTCGCATAGCCCAACAACACCCGAGCCGCAACGATTCCCTACTAAGTACCAAGTACCAAGTACTCAGTACTCGGTACTAAGTACTAAGTACTCCCTTACGGCGTCTGCCTCTCCCCTTTCGCTTCCCGCGACATCTGCCGCGCGAAATCCACCGCGACGATGATCAATGCGCCAAACAGGAACGTGAAGGCGAAGTAGCAGATCATCGAGCTTGTGGGGTCCATGCCACCGTCTGGGCCGGGGCTGGAGACCTTCATCAGCAACGCATACAGGCCCAACAACGGCACCACCATGGCGAAAGCCAGGAGGCTGAACAGGCGGGCGGTCTTGGGTGCGAGCATCGGCGGCAACTCGGGTCGGTGACAGGTAGGCCGGAATGAGCGTTCAAGATATTCGGCCATCGCGACCGATGGGAGTACCTGATGCCTGGGGACCACCCCTACTCCTGCCAGAGCTCCACCCCGGCCTCGGTCACCCGATGGGAGATGAGCGGCAGCGGTGGCTCGGCCTCGTCAGCAATGCGGATGGCCTCGCCCAACACCGCAAGCCCTTGGGCCATGCCCGCCGCGTCTCGGGCAAAGACGCTGCCCAGCGGCTCACCGGCGCGGACAATATCGCCCGGTCGGGCCGTAATCACGAAGCCCACGCTGGGATCGACCACGTCTTCCACTTTGGTCCGACCACCACCCAGCTGCGTGATGCCGCGCCCGATGACCCGCGGCTCAACCTGGGCTACCACGCCATCGCGCGGTGCCAGGAACAGCTCAACCTCGGCCGCCTGCGGCAGCAGACCCGGATCGTCCACCACCCGTGGATCGCCACCCTGCGCCTCGATGATCTCCTGGAACTTGCGGGCCGCCTTGCCACTGGAAATGGCCACTTCCATGCGGCGCCTCGCGTCATCACGGTCGATGGCCGCGCCGCCCAGCAACAACATCTCCGCACCCAGTGCATAGGTGAGCTTCATCAGGTCGGGCGGCCCCTCGCCGCGCAACGCCATGATCGACTCCTCCACTTCCAACGCATTCCCGCAGGCGCGGCCCAACGGGCGATCCATCGCGGTCAGCAGGGCGATCACAGGGCATCCATGATCGGCGCCGAGATCGATCATGGTGTTAGCCAGGGTGAGGCCGCGTTCGAGTTCTGGCAGGAATGCCCCCGACCCCCGCTTCACGTCCAACACAAGCCCGGTCAGCCCCTCGGCCAGCTTCTTCGACATGATGCTCGCACTGATGAGCGGAATGCTCTCCACGGTGGCCGTGGCGTCACGCAGCGCGTACAAGCGGCGATCGGCCGGCGCGATCTCGCGCGTCTGTCCAATCAGCGCACAGCCGAGTCGCTCCAGTAAACGCGTGGCCTCGGCCAGCGACAGGTCGGTTCGAAACCCAGGGATCGATTCGAGCTTGTCGAGCGTACCACCGGTGTGTCCCAATCCCCGACCCGACATCATCGGCACGGCTACGCCCAGCGAGGCAACCAGCGGTGCCAGCACCAACGACACTTTGTCGCCAACTCCGCCCGTCGAGTGTTTGTCAACGCGCGGGACGGCGAGGTGTGTCAGGTCGAGTGCCGCACCACTGTGCAACATGGCGTCGGTGAGTGCGCCCGTCTCGTCGCGGTCGAGGCCCTGAAAGTAGATCGCCATGGCCAACGCGGACATCTGATAGTCCGGCACCACGCCGTCGGCGTAGTCCTGCATGAGGCGGCGCCATTCGAGGGGGGCAATTCGCCCTCCATCGCGCTTCCGTTCGATCAGCGTGCGTGCGAGCATAGTATATGCATGATGCTGCCAACCTACCACGCGCCACGGCGGCGCGCACGTTCTTCGGCGCGCCCGTTCGACACGCCTCGCCACAACCCCCTGGTTCAATTTCCATGCTGATGCGAACTCTGGCGCACGGTGCACTGGCGCTGCTGATCGGTGCCTGTACGCTCCGGGCGCAAACAACCGCCGAACTCATCGACGCGGGTGACCGGGAAAGTGCGGCGCGGCACTCTGCCAAGGCACTTCCCTACTACGAACGGGCGCTGCAGGCCGATCCGCGACACTACATGGCACTCTGGAAGGCGTCGCGGGAACTGGTCGATCTGGGCGAAGTGGAAGCGAACGCCGACACGCGCACGCGTCGATATGCGCTGGCCGTTGACTACGCGAAACGGGCCATTGCGGTGAATCCGAACGATGCCGAGGGACACTTTCACCTGTCACGCGCGATCGGTCGGACCGCGCTGTCGGTGGGCCCGCGCGAGCGCGTGAAATACGGGATCGAAGTGCGCGCCGAGGCACTGCGAGCGCTGGAAATTGCCCCACATCATCCAGGCGCATTGCACGTGATGGGCGTGTGGAACGCTGAGATCATGCGACTGAACGGCTTCACGCGGATGGTGGCCAAGACGTTTCTTGGCGGAAAGATCTTCGACACGGCCAGCTGGGCCGAAGCCACGCGCTACATGGAGCAGTCAGTCACGGTGGAGCCCAATCGACTGGTGCATCGGCTTGACCTGGCGCGCGTGTATCGCGACACGAACCGAAAGGCCGACGCCCGTGCGGCGTACGCGTCAGCCATTGCGCTGCCGCTGGTGGACGCCAACGACGACATGTATAAGAGGGATGCGGAGCGGGAGCTGGCGGCGCTGAAATAAGACGGGAGACGGCAGAATGGAAGACGGGAGACATCCCTGGGCGCTGGATGTCTCCCGTCGTCTCCATTCTCCCGTCTTAACCGACTACAACTTGCCGAGCACTTCGCGCCCCCGTTCCACTCCCCGTTGCGCCATGCGTCGTGCGGCCCGTTCGCCGTTATCCATGGCGTCCTCCAGGACATCGCTGCCCCGCAGGTAGGCTCGGCGCGCTTCGCGACGCAGCCGTTTGCGGGTGTCGTCGCCGCTGGCCGGAGCCAACAGCAGTGCGGCGCCGGCGCCAACCAATGCGCCGATCAGCAGGCCAAGGCCAAAACCCTGCGCCCGACCGCCATTGTCATATTTGGTCCCGAACATATGCCCTCCCATCAAAGAAGTTGGCAGTAAGTTTGTGCGCATGACCGCCGCGCCTTCCTCTGCCGTGAAGCGGGCCGCCGAACTGCGTGAGCAACTCGGCCGCGCCCAATACGAATATTACGTACTTGATCGTCCCACGCTATCGGACACCGAATACGATCGTTTGTTCCGTGAATTGCAGACGCTGGAGACCGCCCATCCAGACCTGCGCACGTCAGATTCGCCGACGCAGCGCATCGGCGCGCCATTGCAGTCAGGCTTTTCCTCACACCGGCACTTGGTGCGCATGCTGTCGCTGGACAACGCGATGGACGACGCGGAACTGGAGGCGTTTGAGCAAGCGATCGTCCGGGTGGTGGGCGACGATGTCCACAAGCAGGGCTACACCGTCGAGCTCAAGATTGACGGAGCGGCCATTGCACTGACGTACGCCAACGGCGTGCTGGTGACGGGGGCCACCCGCGGTGACGGCACCAATGGCGAGGATGTCACGGTCAACATCCGCACCGTGAAGGCCATTCCGCTGCGGCTGCGTGGCACGGACCATCCGCCCCTCATGGAAATTCGCGGCGAGTTGTACCTGCCGTTTGCGGGCTTCGAGAAGATGAACGAGGCGCGGGTGGCGGCCGGTGAACCGGTGTTCGTCAATCCGCGCAACGCGGCCGCCGGATCGCTGCGTCAGCTTGATGCCTCCATCACGGCACAACGTCCGTTGCATTTCTTCGGCTACGCGGCCGTGTTACCCGATGGCGGCGCGCCCGTGCGCTCGCAGTGGGCGCTGCTGGATCAGCTGGCCGAATGGGGCATTCCGGTGGCGCCGCACCGCCAGCAGTGTGCCACCATTCAGGAGGTCGAAGCGTGGGCGCACACTATTGAACATGTGACGCGCGCCGAGTTGGGATTTGCGATTGACGGTGGCGTGGTGAAGGTGAACGACATGGCATTGCAGGACGAATTGGGTGTACGTAACGACCGCACGCCGCGCTGGGCGATTGCCCGCAAGTTCGCGCCCGACATGGCGGAAACCACCTTGATTCGCATCGACGTGAACGTGGGGCGTACGGGTGTGCTGACGCCGTTCGCGGTACTTGAACCGGTGGACGTGGGCGGGGCGACGGTGACGTATGCATCGCTGCATAACGCCGACCAGATTGCCAAGAAGGATCTGCGCGACGGCGACCGTGTGCAGGTGGTGCGCGCGGGCGACGTGATTCCCTACGTGTTGGGCCCCGTGCCCGAACGTCGTACCGGGAACGAGACGCCGTGGCACATGCCCAAGCGCTGCCCGCGCTGTCACACCCCCACGCACCGCTACGGGGACGACGTGGCGACGTATTGCCCCAACGTCGCCTGTCCGGGACGGCAGTTGGAAGGGCTGGTGCACTTCTCGTCGAAAGACGCGATGGACATTGATGGGTTGTCGTATGCACGCATCCAGCAACTGTTGGAGGCGGAGTTGGTGCACGACTTCGCCGATCTGTACGATGTGACGGTGGAGCAGTTGTCAGGACTGGAACGGTTTGCACAGAAGAGCGCCGAAAACCTGGTGGCGGCCATTGCCGCGTCGAAGCAGCAGCCGTTGTCACGACTGCTGTTCGGGCTGGGGATTCGACACGTGGGGGCGCAGGCCGCCCAGTTGTTGGCGCGCCAGTTCGGCCACATGGATGCGCTGATTGCCTCCACACCGGAGCAACTGGGTGCCGTGCGCGGTATCGGCGATATCATTGCGCAATCGGTGGCCGACTACGTGGCCGACGACACGTCACGCGCGTTGCTGGAGCGGTTGCGCGAGCGGGGCGTCAACTTCACCGAACCGCGTGCCGTGACGGCGGACGGACCACTCTCCGGGGCCACGGTGGTCATTACGGGTACGTTGCCAAGTCTGTCCCGCGGTGAGGCCACGGCCATGGTGGAACAGGCGGGCGGCCGGGTCACCAGCAGCGTGTCCAAGAAGACCACATTTGTGGTGGCCGGTGAAGAGGCGGGGAGCAAGCTGGACAAGGCGGTGGAGCTTGGGGTTGAGGTGATCGACGAGTTGGAGCTCCGCAGGCGTGCGGGTGTGCCGTGACCGGGTGTGCCATGAATGGTCGTGTCCGTCACAAACAGCGACGATGGCCCGCCTTGACGTGACCGCCCTACATAGCGAGCGTCGTACCCACGGGTTACCCCGCATTCCATACGGCCATCGCGCACCCAGGCGAGTACTTCTGTGACTTCCACGCTCCCATTCATCGGCACCCGCACGGTTGCGGTCCCGGTCGACTTTTTCACCGCGCTTCGCAAGGCGGTGGAGTCGCCGTTGTCGGCCGTGACGGTCGATTCGGTTCGCGACGCCGGGTATCACGCAGGACAGGCGTTGTTCGACGCGTTTACCGCCTGGCTGGCCGAACGGGGTGAAACCACGCCCGACTCGCTGGACGACACCCGTTTCGCGTCGCTGACCAGCGACTTTTTCTCCGAGTTCGGCTGGGGTCAACTGCAGTTCACGTCACTCAGCGACGCGGTCATTGCCGTTGACGCTGATGACTGGGGCGAAGCCGAGGGACATGGCGGCGGTTGCCATGTGTCAACAGGCTTGTTCGCGGGGTTCTTTGGCCGACTGGCGAACGCGCCCATCGCGGTACTGGAAGTGCAATGCCGAGCGTCGGGCGACGAACGCTGCCGCTTCCTGCTGGGGTCCATCGACGTGCTGGGGTACGTGCATGAGGCGATGGGGAGAGGGATTCCGTATGACCGGGCGGCGCAAAGCGCGTAGGTAAGACGGGAGACAGGAGACGGGAGAATGGAGACGTCCAGCCGGCCACTGTAGTCCTGGCCAGCTGGACGTCTCCCGTCTCCCGTCTCCAGTCTCCCGTCTCACCCCGGTATCATCCCCGCGTATTTCGGATTCGGCCTCAACTCGTCTCCCACCAGGATCTCCCGATCCCACGGCAGCACGATGGCGCTTTCCGTGGCGAGGGCGTGGAAGTCGGGCACGAATGACCCCGTCTTGAAGCTCACCGCGGTGCGGATTTCCTTGGCGCCGGCATTCACCAGTGCGCCCACCGCCAGACGAATGGTCGCCCCGGAACTGCAGGTTTCGTCCACCACCAGCACCCGCTTGTTGCGCACGTCGGCCGGTGCCGCGCCGAACACCGCCGGGGTGTCCCGAATGGTCTCGGCGCTATAGCGGCGCGACACCAATATCGAGTGAAACGGCAAGTCGAGAATGGCGGCGACCGCGGCGCCGGGCACCACACCGGCCGTGGCAATACCAACGACCATCTCCGGCTGGTAGGCCCGCGCGACCTTGAGCGCGAGCGCGCGAGAGAGTTCCCCGAAGAGTGGCCAATCGACGAGCAGCACCCCTTTGGATGGATCCGGTGCGTAGTTCGAGCGTGCTGCCATTGTTCCTCCTCAATCGGTGTCGAGTGCGCGAGTGCAAGAGTGTATCGCGCAGAGGGACGCACGGCCAGCGGCATTTACCTGACGAACGTGTCGTGACTTGTTGCGCGCGCGCCCGCCCGATAACTTAGCGCCATCACACCCGCGTTCTCTCCTTCACCAACTCCGATCCGCCGCGAGCGCATGACTTGGTGGCGCCGCCTTGTGGGCGGCACGTCTGGGCGCGATGGGCGCCCCACGGACTTTCTGGCCGAAGCGCTCGACCTCGAGTCGCGCGGCGATTTTGCGAACGCCCTGACGTCGTACCGGCTCGCGCTGCGCGAACGGCCCGACGATCTGCGCGTGTTGCAGAACATCGCCATCGCGTTTTCGAAAACGCGGCAGCCCGAAGAAGCCATTCGCACCTATCGGCGCGCGCTGCAGTTGTCGCCCGACCTGGCCGGTGCCCACTACGGGCTGGCGTTCCTGCTGCTCAAGCGCGGCGACACCGCGCATGCCGGATTGCATCTCGAGGCGTACCTGCGCAACAGCAGTGACAGCGACGCGGCGGCCACCAAGTTCCGCGCGCATGCGCGAAAGACGCTGGATGATCTCCAGCACATGGGCACGGAAGGGACCGAAAGCGCGGACGCTGCGAACGACGCGCATTCGGACTTTGCGCCGCCCGACACCACGATGCCCACCGATACCTCGTCGTCTGACGGCGGAGCGGACTGACGTGGGGCGCGTGCTGTCCATCGTCAGTCAGAAGGGCGGAGTCGGGAAGACAACCACGGCGGTGAATCTCGCGGCCGCCTTCGCGCGGCGCGGCCTCAAGACGCTGCTGGTGGATGCCGATCCGCAGGGCGCGGTGCGCTACGGCGTGGGACTGCGCCGCGGACATCAGACCGCCGGCTTTGACGACTATCTGCGCGGCGAGCGCTCGCTGCGTGAAGTGATTTTGCCCACCGCCCTGCCCTGGCTGCGCGTGATCCTCGCCGGCAGTGTCAGTGAAACCGCCGACCACTCGGCGTTCCAGCGACGGGTGGGTGAAACAACCGTATTGGCAGAACTGCTGGCCACCGCGCGGGAACGTTGTCACATCGTGGTGGTAGATACCCCACCCGGACTTGGCTCCATCACGCGTCGCGTGCTGGCCGCCAGTCAACATGTGGTGGTGCCGTTGCAGTGCGAACCACTGGCGCTGCAAACCACGCCGCAAATCCTGCGTGCCATTCAGGACATGATCGCCGAGAACGACGAGTTGACGCTGGAAGGCATTTTGCTGACGATGTACGAGGCGGGCAATCCGGCCACCGATCGTGTCACGCATTATGTGCGCGAGCATCTGCCGCGGCATCTGGTGTTCGAGGGGCCCATCCCGCGCACGCACGCCGCGGCCGATGCGTTCTCCGCGGGGCAACCGGTGGTGTTGCGCAATCCGGCCGATGCGGCCAGTCAGGCGTACGTGAATCTGGCCACGTTGCTGGCGGAGCGGCTGGCGTGAAGCGTCTGCTGACGGCGCTGGCGGTGGTACTGGCCGGGATGCGCCCAAGTTGGCTCCGAGCCCGATGTGCCAACCGCCATCGAGCTCACCGCACTCCCGTCGCCGTCGGTGGTCATTGGCGACACGCTGCGCAACGTGGACGGGGTGGTGGCGCCGGTCAAGGCGATTGTGCGCAACCTGCAGGGCGACATCATTGCCGATGCGCCGGTGCGCTATCTGTACGCCGATTATCCGCGTGACAGCGCGCTGGCCGTTGATTCGTCCACCGGCATTGTGCGCGCCCTCAGGGCGTCCACCGCCGATGCGCGATTGGGCGCGCGCATTGGAACGTCTCTGCAGATTCTCAAGATCATCGTGGTCACCACGCGCCCCGATTCGGCCGACCGGGTGGGGCAGTCGGCGCTGGGGCTGTTCACCACCACACTGGCCGACACGGGGCGCAGCGGGGCCAGCGCCAATCGGTCACCGGCGATGACCATGGTGGTGCGTCACATTGATGCCCCGGGTGTGACCTCGCAGGTAAACGGCTGGCCGGTACGGTTTGAAGTGCTGTCGCCGGCCAATGCCAGCAACGACACCACCAAGTCGGTGTATCTGGTGGACGATCTGGGTCGCGCCTCGGTGTACGACACCACCGACGCGTCGGGGGTGGCGGGCCGGAAAGTGCGCATTCGCGCCGCCCAGTACCCCACCGGGGCCGCCATCGATTCGGTGATTGTGCGGGCCACGGCCACGTACAAGGGCGTGGCGCTCAAGGGGTCGCCGGTGCGCATTGCCCTGCCGGTCAAACGCGGCAGCTGAGTTGCACTGAACAAAGGGGCGCGCGGTACTCGCGCCCGGCGCGCGGTGCGGCCAATTTGCGGGTATCGGCTGTGGACATTCCTCCGGCCGCCCCGCCTACGTAGGAGACTGCGATGACTTTTGTCGCGACGCCCAACCCCGCGCTCAACGACACCTTGGCCGGTGTGCCCTCGCCCACGCGCTATGCGAATGGCGGACCACGCCCGGCTCCCGGCACCATCAACAGCTTGTTCTTCGACGCCGTGGAGAAGTTCGCGCGGCCCGATGCGCTGTCGTGGAAAGTGCGCGGCGTGTGGACGCCCATCAGTCACGCCACCATTCTTGAGCGCGTACGCCGTGTTGCATACGGGCTCGCGCAGTTGGGTGTGGTGGCGCACGATCGGGTGAGCATCCTGTCGGAGAATCGGCCCGAGTGGTTGATTGCCGATTACGCGTGCCTGTGTGCGTCAGTCACCGATGTGCCGATCTACCCCACGCTGCCGGCGGAGCAGATTCCGTATCTGCTGAACGACTCCGGCGCGAAAGTGATTTTTGTGTCATCGCCCGACCAGGCGCGCAAGGTGGCGTCCATTCGCGCGCAGGTGCCGACGCTCACGCACATCATCGGCTTTGGTGCCGGCAAGGAAGACGGCTGCGACCTGACGTTGGCCGAACTGGAAGCGATGGGTGCCAAGGATGACACACCCGAGCGCGCGGCGCAGTTCAAGGCGAATGCGCTGGCGGTGACGCCCGATCAACTGATCACGCTGATTTATACGTCAGGCACCACGGGCAATCCCAAGGGGGTGATGCTCACCCAGGACAACCTGTACAGCAACGTCATTGCCACGCGCAATACGCTCAAGGTGGACGCGCGCGATCGCGCGCTCAGCTTCTTGCCGTTGAGTCATATTTTCGAGCGCACCGGCGACTATTTTTTGTTCGCGCACGGCGTGGCCATTGCGTACGCCGAGTCGATTGACACGGTGCCGGTGAACATGAGCGAGATCAAGCCGACGCTGATGATGTCGGTGCCCCGGTTGTACGAAAAGATTTATGCGCGCGTGGTGGAGAACGCCGTGGCCGGTGGTGCATTCAAGAAGAACGTCTTTTTCTGGGCCAAGCGGGTGGGCGAGCGGTGGGCCGACGAAAAGTTGGCGGGGCGCACGCCGGGCGGGTTGCTGGGGCTGCAGTATGCTGTCGCGGTGAAGCTGGTGTTCTCCAAGTTGCAGGAGCGCACCGGTGGCAACTTGCGCTTCTTTGTATCCGGTGGCGCGCCCTTGTCACCCGAGATCGCCAAGTTTTTCTACAGTGCCGGACTGGTGATTCTCGAAGGGTACGGGCTCACCGAGACGTCACCGGTGATTGCCTGCAACACACTGGAGCAATATCGGTTGGGCACCGTGGGGTTGGCGATCCCTGGTGTGGAGATCTCCATTGCGAAAGACGGCGAGATTCTGTCGCGCGGTCCGCACATCATGAAGGGGTACTACAACAACCCCGATGCCACGCGCGAAGCCATTGATGACGGCGGGTGGTTCCACACCGGCGACATTGGCGAACTGTCGGCGGGGTTCCTGAAGATCACCGACCGCAAGAAAGACATCATCGTCACCGCCGGCGGCAAGAACATCGCGCCGCAGCCCATTGAAGGGCTGCTCAAGACCAACAAGTACGTGAGTCAGGCGGTGATGATCGGCGACAAGCGGAAGTTCCCGAGCGTGCTGGTGGTGCCCAACTGGGATACGCTGGAGAAGTGGGCCGGAAGCCAGGGCATTGTGTGGACGTCACGCGCGGAACTGCTGGCCATGCCCACCATTCATGCCAAGATGGAGAAGGAAGTGCAGGCGTCGCTGGTGGGGCTGGCGCACTACGAGTCGCCGAAGAAGGTGGCGTTGCTGGAGCATGACTTCAGCATCGAGCGCGGGGAGCTGACGCCGACGCTCAAGGTGAAGCGGCGGGTGATTGACAAGACGTACAAGGCGTTGATTGACGGGTTGTATGAGGGGGGTGGGGAGGGGCAGCTTGCCCCCTTTTAGGGGTGTGAGGAAAGAGTGAACACCTGGGGGGGGGGGGGGGGGGGGGGGGGGGCCGGGGGGGGGGGGGGCCGGGGGGGGCGCCTCCCCCGGGCGGCCCGGGGGTTGTCGCGTCGCCGGGGGGGGTTGGGGGGGGGGGGGGGCCCCGGGGGGGGCGGCGGGCGGCGGGTGTTCCTGCCGGGGCCCCCGCGGCGGGCGCCGGGGTCCGGCGCCGCCCCCGTTAGGGGGGCCCGCCGCCGGACGGGATTGGGCCCGCCCCGCCGGGGGGGGCCTCCCCCGGGGGACCGGGGGATTTTGGCGGGGGTCGGGAGGGGGGGGGGGGGGGGGGGGGCCCTTGGTTCGGCGGGGGGGTGGGCGGGGGGAAGGGGGGGGGGGGGGGGGCCCCCCCTTGGAAGAGGATTCTCGCGTTGCCTCTGACAGTCGGGTTGGTGATGCCGGGACCGTAGACCCGCAGGCGGACGGCGGCGAGACTCGATGGTGCTGCCGCCACAGCGAAGACGGCGTTCCGTCTTATAACCGGTATGTTCGACACTCGTGGGTCCGCCACCATCGCCGCCTCCACCGCAGCCACCCAAGAGCGTGATGCCCACGATCAGTGCGCTCGGAATTCTGAATCTTGTCATGTGGCATTTCCCCAGGTCAACGGCGAGAGGTGGGTGGTTTCTTCAACTGAATTGGCTGACTGAGTGACGACGGGGCGCTCAGCAACTGCGCCGATATCGCGGAGGAGAGAACTTGTCCCGTGCGATCAAGGTGGGCCAGTAGATCACCCAAATTGTAGACGCCGTCGCCGTTGCCCGTGCGGTCCAGCAGCTCTCTGTCGAGAGGCGAGGCCAGTTCGGCCAGCAGGTCGCGCGCAGCCGCGTTTGCGTCGATCGTCCGCACCGGTGCAAAGGTTGCGCGTATGTCTTGCGTTTCGCTTGCCGATACGGTGCATACCGCGGCCGGTGCAGGCACCGCTCAGCCGGTGAATCCGGAGGTTGGAGTTGCTTCGGCGGCGAGGACTTCAACGCCGGACGGGTTGAAGGTGCAGGTGTTCTGGGTGACGCCGTCGGTGAGGTGCAGAGCACGGCGCCTGACGTGACTCGGACTACGCGGCCGGCGGCGCCGTCGAGTATGAGTCGAAGGGCCGTAGACTGCGAGAAGATCGCGATGAGATTCTGATTAACATCGGTCACCGCAATTGATCGACTCGCACTCGTGTTCCCATCGGACCATCCGCTGAAACTCCAACCGACCGCCGGCGTCGCCGCGACGATGACACTGCGCCCGCACGCGCCGGTCAGGCTTCCAGTCGTGACGGCCGTGCTCCCGCCATTCGCGGGATTCGCAGTGAGAACCAAGGTGCATTGGCTTTGCGCAAACGTCGCGGTCAGCGTCTGCGTCGGCACGTCCACCGTGAGCGAGCGACTCGCAGTCGTGTTCCCATCGGACCATCCGCTGAAACTCCAGCCGACCGATGGCGTCGCCGCGATGGTCACACTGCGCCCGCACGCGCCAGTCAGGCTTCCAGTCGTGACGGCCGTGCTCCCGCCATTCGCGGGATTCGCAGTGAGAACCAATGTGCATTGGCTTTGCGAAAACGTCGCGGTCAGCGTCTGCGTCACGTCCACCGTGAGCGAGCGACTCGCAGTCGTGTTCCCATCGGACCATCCGCTGAAACTCCAGTTGACCGCTGGCGTGGCCGCGACGGTCACACTGCGCCCGCACGCGCCTACCAGGTTGCCGCTCGTGACGGCCGTGCTCCCGCCATTCGCGGGATTCGCAGTGAGAACCAATGTGCATTGGCTTTGCGAAAACGTCGCGGTCAGCGTCTGCGTCACGTCCACCGAGAGCGTCCGACTCGCACTCGCATTCCCATCGGACCAGCCCGCAAAGCTCCACCCCGTCGTCGGCGTGGCGATGATCGCCACGCTCGGCCGCAGGTTGACGCTCGCCCCGCTCGTGATGCCCACCGTCCCGCCGACAGTTGGATTAGCTAGAAGCATTAGCACACAAGGATTCTGCGACAACATCGCGGTCAGCGTCTGCGTCGGCACGTCCACCGTGAGCGATCGACTCGCACTCGTATTCCCATCGGACCATCCGCTGAAACTCCAGCCGACCGCTGGCGTGGCCGCGACGGTCCACCACTGCGCCCGCACGCGCCTGCCAGGTTGCCGCTCGTGACGGCCGTGCTCCCACCATTCGCGGGATTCACGGCCAGCACCAACGTGCATTGGCTTTGCGCAAACGTGGCCGTCAGCGTCTGCGTCGCCAGATCGGCCGTGAGCGTGCGACTCGCACTCGCATTCCCATCGGACCAGCCGGCGAAGCTCCACCCCGTCGTCGGCGTCGCGATGATCGCCACGCTCGCCGCATTGCCCGCGCTCGCTTCGCTCGTGAAGCCCACCGTCCGCCAGTCACCGGACTCGCCAGCAACGACAGCGAGCACTGGTTCTGGTTCTGTAAACGGGCCGTCAAGTGTCTGCGCCGCCAGATCGGCGGTGAGCGTGCGACTTGCATTCGCACTGCCATCCGACCAGTCAGCGAAGCTCCACCCCGTTGTCGGCGTGGCGATGATCGCTACGCTCCGGCCGCATTGCCCGCGCTCGCCCCGCTCGTGAAGCCCACCGTCCCGCCAGTCACCGGACTCGCCAGCAACGACAGCGAGCACTGGTTCTGTGTAAACGTGGCCGTCAGTGTCTGCGCCGCCAGATCGGCGGTGAGCGTGCGACTTGCATTCGCACTGCCATCCGACCAGCCGGCGAAGCTCCACCCCGTTGTCGGCGTGGCGATGATCGCTACGCTCCGGCCGCAATTGCCCGCGCTCGCCCCGCTCGTGAAGCCCACCGTCCCGCCAGTCACCGGACTCGCCAGCAACGACAGCGAGCACTGATTCTGTGTAAACGTGGCCGTCAGTGTTTGGGTCGGACTACTTGCCGGGAGCGTCCGACTCGCACTCGCATTCCCATCGGACCAGCCGGCGAAGCTCCACCCCGTTGTCGGCGTGGCGATGATCGCTACGCTCCGGCCGCAATTGCCCGCGCTCGCCCCGCTCGTGAAGCCCACCGTCCCGCCAGTCACCGGACTCGCCAGCAACGACAGCGTGCACTGGTTCTGTGTAAACGTGGCCGTCAGTGTCTGCGTCGGACTATTTGCCGAGAGCGTCCGACTCGCACTCGCATTCCCATCGGACCAGCCGGCGAAGCTCCACCCCGTCGTCGGCGTCGCGATGATCGCCACGCTCGGCCGCAATTGCCCGCGCTCGCCCCGCTCGTGAAGCCCACCGTCCCGCCAGTCACCGGACTCGCCAGCAACGACAGCGTGCACTGGTTCTGTGTAAACGTGGCCGTCAGTGTCTGCGCCGCCAGATCGGCGGTGAGCGTGCGACTTGCATTCGCATTGCCATCCGACCGGTAAGCGAAGCTCCACCCGTTGTCGGCGTGGCGATGATCGCTACGCTCCGGCCGCAATTGCCCGCGCTCGCCCCGCTCGTGAAGCCCACCGTCCCGCCAGTCACCGGACTCGCCAGCAACGACAGCGGCACTGATTCTGCAAACGTAATGGCCCGTCGGTGTTTTGGGTCGGACTATTTGCCGAGAGCGTCCGACTCGCACTCGCATTCCCATCGGACCAGCCCGCGAAGCTCCACCCCGTCGTCGGCGTCGCGATGATCGCCACGCTCCGGCCGCAATTGCCGGCGCTCGCCCCGCTCGTGAAGCCCACCGTCCCGCCGACAGTTGGATTTGCTAGCAGCGTTAGCACACAAGGATTCTGCGAGAACGTCGCGGTCAGCGTCTGCGTCGGCACGTCCACCGTGAGCGATCGACTCGCTCGTATTCCCATCGGACCATCGCTGAAACTCCAGCCGACCCGCTGGCGTGGCCGCGACGGTCACACTGCGCCCGCACGCGCCTGCCAGGTTGCCGCTCGTGACGGCCGTGCTCCCACCACGCGGGATTCACGGCCAGCACCAGCGATGCATTGGCTTTGCGCAAACGTGGCCGTCGCAGCTCGCATCTGCGTCGCCAGATCGGCCGTGAGCGGCGGTGACCGACTCGCACTCCACTCGCATTCCCATCGGACCAGCCGGCGAAGCTCCACCCCGTCGTCGGCGCGTCGCGATGATCGCCACGCTCCGACCCGCAATTGCCCGCGCTCGCCCCCGCTCGTGAAGCCCACCGTCCCGCCAGTCCACCGGACTCGCCAGCAACGACGGCGAGCGCTGGTTCTGCGTCAAACGTGGCCCGTCGGTGTCTGCGCCGCCAGATCGGCCGGTGAGCGTGCGACTTGCATTCGCACTGCCATCCGACCAGAAGGCGAAGCTCCACCCCGTTGTCGGCGTGGCGATGATCGCTACGCTCCGGCCGCAATTGCCCGCGCTCGCCCCGCTCGTGAAGCCCCACCGTCCGCCAGTCACCGGACTCGCCAGCAACGAC